>JBDTIR010000310.1:0-5204 GCA_039936275.1 Isosphaeraceae bacterium
CGTCTGCTTCGACCGTTCCGCTTGCATCGGCCTTGCCGAGGCCCAAGGCCCCGCTCAACCGCAAGGCCCGCCGTGCTCACGAGAAAGCCGCCCGCAAGCACAAGTCATTCGCCTGAAGATTGTGACGTTCGCCGGCTCTTTGGCAATTCGACCGTGGCTCGACCTCGAAACCAAAGGGACCGTTGCGCGCCGAGGTCGGTCTCTCGAAGAAGATCCCTCGCTCACGCGTCGGGTTTCCAAGCCCGACGCGTAAGCGAGGGATCTTTCATCGGGTTTCCAAGCCCGACGCGTAAGCGAGGTGTACCATTCTGCTCACAGCGCCGAGCGAAGCCAACTGCCATTTTGGCAGTCTTGTCGGCGTCCGTCCCGGACGCGGTGTCAACACTCAGTGTGGTCGATTGGTATCAAATCTGCCGGGAAGAACCGAGGTGCGATTACGTCTGGGATTCCTTGGAGTTGCCCCATGGGTTTTCGCAGGCCTTGGGGTCGATGGGTGATTCAGACATAATATGGCTCAGAAACAGGAGTTACGTCGACGTCTGAGGGCTGGCGTTAAGGTAAAGATCGGCCGGTACCAGGTTCATTGAGACTGGCGATCTGAGACGTGGGATCGCTGAAAATGGGAAGATTCTTGCGCGGTCTTCGGAAATTTTTCTGAGGCTCAGTGAACCCTTCCCGTGGAGCGCGACGTAGTTTACAAAGACGTCATCCGGGCGGCGGGGAAGACCCGTCCCTCATGTGTTCCTCTTCCGGATCGGCAAAAGGAGCTTGCATCGCAATGAAATCCAACGTAGTCGCGTGGGCGGCCATCGTGATCTCCTCAGCGGCCTTGATCGGCTCGCATCAGTTCTCCAGGCCGGTACCCGCCGCGCAAGACATTCCCGAAGAGGGTCAGAAGGCGGCGAAAGCCCTCTCCGAAGCGTTCGAGGCGGTCGCCGACTTCGCCAAGCCGTCCGTCGTTCAGATCAGCGTGCAGAAGAAACGAGGAGAAGTCGGCGACCTCTTCGGCGATCAGGGGAACCGTCGCAATCCGTTCCGCTTCTTCGGCGATCCCGGCCAGCTCGACCAGAAGCAGCTCGACCAGCTCAAGGAGCAGCTCAAGCGGATGCATCCCGAGCTCAAGGGCGGCGACCTCGACGAGATGTTCAAGCGGTTCAGCCCGGAAGGGCGCAAGGACCAGGACGACAAGCGGCCCGATCGCGAGCCAAAAGCCCCGTTCGAGCGTGAGCAGTTTGCTCAGGAGGGGACCGGCTCAGGTTTTGTCTATGATAAGAAGGGTCATATCCTGACCAACAACCACGTCGTCGATGGGGCCGAGGAGATCCTGGTCACCTTCTACGATGGCGAAACGGCCAAGGCCAAAGTCGTCGGCGCTGACCCGGGCGCCGATGTGGCGGTGATCAAGGTAGACACCGACGCCTATCGACCCTTGCCCTTGGGCGACAGCGAGAAGCTGAGGGTTGGCGAGTGGGTCATCGCCGTCGGTTCGCCGTTCGGCCTCAGCCAGACAGTGACCGCGGGGATCATCTCAGCCACCGAGCGGGTCGCCGGCATCAATGAGTACGAGTCGTTTGTTCAGACTGACGCGGCGATCAATCCGGGGAACTCGGGCGGCCCGTTGATTGACATGAACGGGCGCGTGATCGGGATCAACTCAGCGATCGCCACCGCCTCAAGGGCCAACTCGGGGGTCGGCTTCGCGATTCCCATCGCCATGGCTGATGGCCTCGCCCAGAAACTGATCAAGGACGGCAAGATTAGCCGGGTGCGGATCGGCGTCCGCATGGAGCCGTTGACTCCTTCAGAAGCCCGCAAGCTCAAGGCCGACCCCGAGACGCGCGGCGTCATTATTGGCGATGTGGTCGAGGACAGCCCGGCGGCCAAAGCCGGCCTGAAAAAAGGTGACATCATCACCGAGTTCCAGGGGCACGAAATCGACAACCCCGCCGAGTTCAAGATCGTCGTCTCGACCAGCGACGCCGATAAACCCTATGAGCTCAAGTATATCCGTGAGGGCAAGGAGCAATCCACCAAGATCACGCCCTCGCCCGAGAAAGACGTTCGCTTCGCGTTCGAGCGGGGGGACGAGGAACGGCCCGCCGCCCCGAAGCGTGGTGAGCGTTCCGCACCCGCACCGGGCGAGTCGAAAGGCTTCGGCTTGGGCATCCAGACCTTGACCCCCGAACTGGCCAAACAGTTCGGCTATCCCGAAGGGACCGAAGGCGTCGTGATTGCCTCGGTCGAGGAGAAGAGCCCCGCCCGGGCCGCCGGCCTTGAGGAAGGGGACCTGATTACCAAGGTCGTCATGAACAAGAAGATCGAGCCGGTCAAGGACGCCAAGGAGTTCACCGAGCTGGTCAAGGACGACGCCGACGAGCTGGCGATCTACGTCAAGGACGTCCGTAACCCGACCAAGCCCGGTCAGTTCATCACCCTGAGCAAAGGGGAGCAGAAGGACCTCGACAAGGACAAGGACGACGACCAGGACAAATAATTGAGCCTGGTCACCTTTTGAGAACCGATGCACCGCGACGGCTCGGCGAACCAAACTTCGCCGGGCCGTTGCGCATTCTCTGGTCGTCAATAGTCTTCCCAAAGGGGATTGCCCGGGTTGCTAAGGGGTGCGAAAATCGAACAATCATGATCTGGTCGGGTCGTCCGGCCGTTTTGCGTCCGCGGGAACCCTTGGACGGAGTGAGTCCGATGAGTCTGGAGAACGTTGCACTGGCCAGGCGTTGGTTTGACGAGGTCTGGAACCAACGTCGGGGGGACTTGATTGACGTCTTGAACGACCCGGAGAGCGTCGGCCACCTGGAAGGGGGCGACGTCATCACCCCGCAACAGTTCCGCGACCACGTCCACGGGGCCTTCCTCGCAATCTTCCCCGACCTGGAAATCATCATTGAAGACACCGTGTCCGAAGGGGAGAACGTGGTTGTCCGCTGGTGCGCTTCGGGCACCCATCAAGGGGACGGCTTCGGACTGAAGGCCACCCATCGCCAGGTCTCGTTCCGCGGCATGACCTGGATGCGCTGCCGCGACGGCCGGATCGCCGAAGCCTGGGATTGCTGGAACCAAGGGGGCCTCTTTGATCGGCTTCGCGCACCGACTGGAGAGGTTGTGGTCTAGGAAGAGGAATTTTTAAATGGTACAAATTGTATCCTATAATTAATAAAAACAAATAGTGATTTATGTTAGTTTGATTTTTTTGGAATGTTTTTGTGTGTGAATATGATTGCTTTTTGGTTGCTTTGCATGTCATAGCTTGCACTCTCACTTGGGTGATTGGCAGTGATGGCCACTGATCAGAGGGGGAATCACAAGCGAATATCACGGGTGATGTACTGATTCTGGGATTCCGAGGAATCGGGCCTGGCGACCTGTTGACGGCAAGGGGCGGTGCGTGGCATAAGGGGGCTCCATTCTTGACGGTTCGTTCCGACGCCTTTCGCTCGTTTCTCTACGTGCAAAAGGAGGCCGTTTCATGGTCCAGGCCGATCCAGGTCCGGTTCCGGTAGGTCCCAAGTCGTCGCCCGCCGAGTCAAGGTCGCGTCTGGCCTGGCACCGGCTGTTCAATCTCGCAGCCCTGGTGATCTTGCTGGGGTTCATCGGTGTGAAGACGCCCACGCTCTGGCACGAGTGGAGGGCCTTGCAGCACGACTGGGAGGCAGACCGTCACAGCCGGATCATCGGCTTCGTGGCGATCAGCCCCAAGATCTCGTACGCGGTCAAGCCGGCCAACTGGATCCACGACGAGGGGGAGGCCACCTTGCTCTGGTCGGGCTGGCGGCCAGGGCACGGTCATGGCTGGTTCCGGGTCGGTAAGGGAGAGCTTGACCCCGATCGTCTCAGCGACCCGTTCGGCCGCGATGTGATCCGGGCCATTGATCGACCGATCGTCGAGGTGGGCGGCGGCCAGCGCTGGGAGGCAATCCCCGAGAACGACCGGGTTGTCGGCCTGAACTGGAAGGGTGCCTCGCTGGCCTATCCCTTGATGGTGCTGGAGAAGGTGGAGGTCATCAACGACACCGTGGCTGGCCGCCCTTTGCTGGTGATCTTTACGCCGTTCCAGCCGGTCGAACAGTCGATTCACCTCTTCGAGCCGATGCTTGAAGGCCGGCGCGTCACGCTGGGTTCGAGCGGCTACTTCCATGACGGCTCGCCCTTGCTCTACGACCGGGAGACCGAGAGCCTCTGGGTGGTTCGTGAGAGAGGCCTGATCGCCGTCGCCGGCCGCCGCAAAGGGGGCATCCTGCACTCTTTGGGTCCGGTGGCGCTTCAAAGCTGGGGCGACTGGCAGGCTCGAAATCCCCGCTGCCGCTTGCTCGTTGGCGCTGACCGCTCGTTTGGCATTCCGACCCGGTAACGGACTGGTCCCTTGATGGTCCTGGAATGCTCCTCCCCTTGACGCGCGGACGTTGGTTCTGGCAAACTGTGTCCTTTCTTCGACTTACGCACGAGAGGGCCGAGCGCCGCACTGTGCGGGCCGAGGTCTTTTGGGGAGTTTCTCAGAGCGATGTCTGAACAGCCCAAGTTTGTTTATTCGTTTGGTGGAGGCAAGGCCGAAGGCAAGGCCGGCATGAAGGACCTGCTCGGCGGCAAGGGGGCGAACCTGGCCGAGATGAGCGCCATCGGCATTCCGGTGCCCCCTGGTTTCACGCTCACGACCGAGGTCTGCGCCGCCTATTACGAGCAAGGTCGGACCTTGCCCGAGGCGGTCAGGCCGCAGGTCGAGGCCGCGCTCAAGACGATGGAGCAGGCCGCCGGCACGCACCTTGGCGACCCGAGCGACCCTCTTCTGGTCAGCGTTCGCTCCGGCGCGGCGATGTCGATGCCAGGGATGATGAACACGATCCTCAACCTTGGTCTCACGGACGCCTCGGTCGAAGGGCTGGCCAAGAAGACTGACAACCCTCGGTTCGCCTACGACGGCTACCGCCGCCTGATCGACATGTTCGGCTCGACGGCCATGGGCGTCGATCACGACCTGTTCGAGCACGAACTCACGAGCTTGAAGGCGGAGAGGAAGGTCAAACTTGACACTGACCTCTCGGCCGACGACCTCAAGGAACTGGTCAAGCGCTACAAGGCCGTCTACAAGAAGCACGTCGGCGCCGACTTCCCGCAATCGCCCGTCGAACAACTGATGCTCGCCATCAACGCCGTGTTCAACTCGTGGAACGGCAAGAAAGCGATCGAGTACC
>JBDTIR010000311.1:0-1573 GCA_039936275.1 Isosphaeraceae bacterium
AGCATTTTCAACCCGAGGAGGGTTCGGGGCGAATAAAGCGGTCAGTTGCCAGCGCCAACGGCTTTTGTCATCGGGGCGAGAAACCCTTTATCCAGATGATATTTCATGCCGGGCTTCAGTTCGTGGACGGTGATGCCGGAATCCTCGGGGTCGTCATCCCTGGCGCCGGCGTCTGGCTGGGGCTCGTCGGCTGAGCGAGCGGGGTGTTCCTTGCGAGAGTCGAGCACGATCACGTCACTGGCCCCAAGGACTTCGAACTCGCGACCGTTGACCAGGATTGCCGTTTTCTCGTCGATCCCGACGCCGATGAGGTTGGGATGTTCCTTGACGGCACGGCGCAGGCGGTTGATCCGCTTGCGTTGGAGGAAGTGTTGATCGACGATCACATCGGGCCAGAGTCCAAGACCCGCGCCCATCTTGGGGGTGTCCGCGTCTGGGGTACCGCGAGGACCGGCGGAGCCAGCAATCATCAACGTGGACATCACGGCGGCCCCGGCGCTGGTGCCGCAGACGACCGCCCCGTCTTGATAGCGTTTGCGAATCTCATCGAGTACGCCGCCCTTGCTCAAGGCGTCGAACAGGCGGGTCTGGCTGCCGCCACGCATCCAGAACAAGTTAGCCGAGCGGATTGCCTCCTTGGCGGCTTCCGGATCGTCCAGATCGAGCAGGCGGATGTCCTTCGCGCCAATCTCTCGCCACCAATCGACCAGGGACAGGGCCCCTTGAAGGTCGCCCGACGCCTGAGGAATGATCAAGACCTTGGACTTGGGGCCGCCGGCCAGGGCCAGGGCCCGTTGTTGCATGTCCTCGGTGGTTCCACCACCACCGATGATGAGCAAATGCCCCAGCGGCGGGGGATTCATCGGAGCTTGAGCGAGCGCCGACAGGAGGACGATTGTCAAGAACATCGGTTGCACCCCGGCATCGAGACAGTCAAACGGACGGCCGATAAGCCATCGAACCTCATCGGCCTTTCTTGGTCACGTTTCCATTTTCCAAATGGCTCAAACCACGGCCGCCTCGGTTCGTCGGCCGAGCAGGACCTGTTGCGCAGCGGTGACGGCTCGACCGGGCTCGACTTCATAGCCAAGGTCGTTCAGGACCATCTCCAGGGCTGCCAGGCCGCCGATGACGTCCACCTCGTCCATGTAGCCCATGTGGCCGATCCGGATAATCTTCCCCTTGATCTTCCCCTGGCCGCCGACGGTGGTGATGCCGAACCGCTTGGTCAAACCGCTCCGGATGTCAGCATCCTTGATGCCGTCCGGCACTCGGAAGGCAGTCAGGCCCTCGGCAGGGCGGGCGCTAAACAGTTCCAGGCCCAGGGCTTGCACGCCGGCCTGGCAGGCGGCGCTCATCCGGCGGTGGCGTTCCCAGACGGCTTCGACTCCTTCGGCCCTGATCCGCTTCAAGGCGGTACGCAAGGCCAAAATCAAGGTATGCGCCGGGGTATAAGGGGTGTCAAACTCGGCCATCTTGGCGCGAGCCGCCTTGAGATCAAAGTAGAAGGTTGGCGCTGTGAACTTGTCGATCGCCGCCCAGCCTTTGGCGCTGACGGTGACGAAGGCCAGGC
>JBDTIR010000312.1:0-2866 GCA_039936275.1 Isosphaeraceae bacterium
CGTTGCAGCCAGACGACCTCCGCCGCCGACTCCACCCCCAAGGCCCCCATCCCGCCACGCTCTTGCTCCACGGCGGCCCTGGTCCCGCCCGCGCCATCGTCGCCCGCCGATCAGGTTATTCCACGTAGTTCTATTAAACATAATATTCCATTAATTGTGTGGATTTTAATTACTTTGATTTTGAAAGCCTTTTTGCCGTGATTGATCCTCACAAGCCCCTGTTTTCCGACCGCATGGAACGCGCCCTGCGACTGGCGGCTGTCTGGCACAACGGTCAGTCCCGACGTGGCTCGGGGGTCCCTTATATCCAGCACGTCGTGGCCGTCGCCCTGGTTCTTGACCGGCTCGGCTACCCTGAAGACGTCGTCATCGCCGGCCTCTTGCACGACGCGGTCGAAGACACCGACGCCAGTCTCGACCAGGTGCGGCTCGAATTTGGTCCTCTGGTGGCCGACCTGGTGGCCCACTGCTCCGAGATCAAGACCGACGCAAAAGGCCAGGCTCGCCCCTGGATCGACCGCAAACGCGACCACATTGCCGCCCTGGCAACCGCCCCGAGCGAGGCGAAGGCCGTCGTTCTGGCCGATAAACTCCACAACCTCATCAGTATCGCGGCCAACCTGCGCGAAGGGGGGCCGGTCTGGTCGCTCTTCCACGCCGATCGGACGCGCGTCCTCTGGTATTACCGAACCGTCATTGACCAGCTTGGCACCGACGAAGAGACTCGCCTGGGACCGCTGGTCCAGCGTTGCCGTGAGGTTCTGGCAGAGGTCGAAACCCTCGAATAACCACCCGCTCAAAAAAATCGTGGGAATTTTGGCTTACCGGTTGATCGTGAGTTCCGAGTCTGTATAGTAGTGGTGTCGGTTCTAACGTCAAGCACACGGCGAACCGACCCGGGTCGTACGCAACGTGGTACGACGGGCGAACTCCCGCTTCCGCTCGAGGCTGGACTCCCTCGGAACCGGGGACCTTTAATGTAAAGGAGGTGATCACGTGTGTAGTGAGAACCAGGAGCGGCTCGCCTAAAGGCCGCCGACGGGTTGCCCGTACGGCAAGCCGCATGCTTCTTTCGGATTTCCGTCCGGCCAGGTCTGAACCTGTTTCAGATCTGGTCGGACCTTTTCAGTTTGTTTTGATCCTCCCCCATCGAAGATCTGTTTCTGTTCCTTGAACCCCAATCGACCCGTTGACCATGATCCCTACCACCACCCCTCATGATTTGCTCAGTCGCTATCGCTGGTGGTTCGGCTCGTTTACCATGGTCCCCAATCCGGGTCGCTGGGCTCCGGGGTGACGTCACCCCTTTGCGATGGTTGAAACACATCCTAAAGGCCCCAGGACCCCGCAAGCGTGGATCCTGGGGCCTTTTGTTCGTTTGTTGGTTGGGTTCGGTGGGATCACGGTCCTTGAACCTTGGGGACCTCGCAGTCAGCATGGGCGTGGTTCCAAAATCTTGAGAATTTCACAATCAAACTGAGTCAATGAGGCCCTCGCCGGATTGACCGCGCGAGGCCCTCAAAAGGGGAGGACGGGTTACCGTGATCGTTGTGATGAAACCGGACGCGACGGTTGAGCAGATCGACCACATGGCCGCGCACATTACCGAACTGGGGTTGACCCCCCAGATTATCAAGGGCAGCCATCAAACCGTGATCGCCGCGATTGGCGAGGAACGGCCGGGCCTGGCTGAGTCGCTCGAACCCGGTGCCGGGGTGGTGAAGGTCTTGCCGATCATGGCCCCGTACAAGCGGGCCTCGTCGGAGCTGAAGGCCGAGCGGACCATTGTCAAAGCCCTGAGCCTGGAAGTCGGCGGGGTCAAGATTGCGGCGATTGCCGGCCCGTGTTCGGTCGAGAGCGAAGACCAGATCGTCGCCCTGGCCCAGATCCTTAAAGCCCAAGGCGCCACGGGCTTGCGCGGTGGAGCGTTCAAGCCGAGGACCAGCCCCTACAGTTTCCAGGGGCACAAGGAAGACGGGCTCAAGATGCTGGCCGCTGCCCGCGAGGCGACCGGCCTGGCCATCGTCACTGAAGTCATGGCCCCCGAGCACGTTCCGCTTGTGGCAAAATATGCTGACGTGCTCCAGATCGGTGCGCGGAACATGCAGAATTATCAGCTTCTTCAGGCCGTGGGTGACTCAGGCAAGCCGACCCTCCTGAAACGAGGGATGAGCGCGACGATCGATGAGTTCCTGCTCGCCGCCGAATACATTCTCGACCGTGGGAACCCCAACGTCATGCTCTGCGAGCGTGGCATCCGGACCTACGAAGACCATACCCGGTTCACCCTCCCTCTGGCGACCGTGCCTTACCTGCAAAGCAAGAGCCACTTGCCGGTAGTGGTTGACCCCTCGCATGGCACGGGCAAGGCCAATCTCGTGATTCCGATGGCGAAGGCGTCCATCGCAGCAGGCGCCGACGCCTTGATCATCGAGGTCCACGCCGACCCTGAGCACGCCGTCAGCGACGGCTCGCAAACCATCACCCCGGCCGCCTTCGCCGACTTGATCGCTCAGTGCCGCCGGGTCGCCGAGGCAGTTGATCGGACCATGTGAACAGATTTTTTGAAACAGTGCCTATTACTATTGAATAAATAACCACTAGGGACATAAAAATTGTGAATTCGTTATATAGACGATTTCAAACCTTCGTGTCTTCTGGTGGTCAACGTCCCGCGTCTGATTCGCGGCCCCCGACCTCAAAGGGCAGAAGGCATGACCAAGCTTAGCGTCAACATCAACAAGGTGGCGACCTTGCGCAACACCCGCCACAGCGGCTTGCCGAGCGTGACCAGGGCCGCACAGGTTTGCCTGGACGCCGGAGCGCACGGCGTCACCATTCACCCCAGGCCGGACCAGCGGCACAT
>JBDTIR010000313.1:0-8514 GCA_039936275.1 Isosphaeraceae bacterium
GCATCTGGTACGAAACGAGGAGGATCTGGAAGCCCATTGCGATTATATCCATTATAATCCCGTGAAGCATGGTTATGTTCATCGACCGTGGGATTGGGAAGGGTCGAGTTTTCAGAGGCATGTCAAGGGAGGGCAATATTCTTGGGATTGGAGTGAAAGTGAACTAGCTCATCTCAAAGGTCTGAATTGGGAGTGAGAAAATTGGCGGGCTGCACCCCCCTACAAGAGGCGGGCTGAATGCGATCCGGAGGGGTTAACGGGAACTCGAAGAAGTGGAAATGGCAATGGAATCTAGCAGGGAAGATAGAGATCGTTTCCATATCGATTTCGATGTCTAATTCGCTCAAAGAGGATTGACTCGTGCGTACGATCCAGATCAGCGGCGGCAGGATTATTGACCCCAGCCAGGGGATCGACAAGGTGGCGGACCTCTGGCTCGCCAGGGGGCAGGTCGTGTCGATCGGCGGCGAAGGGTATATCGAGCCGGAAATCGTGCTCAACGCGACCGGCCTGATCGTCTGCCCGGGCTTGATCGATTGTCACGTCCATTTCCGCGAACCAGGCAACGAGGAAGACGAGACCATCGCCACCGGGGCGATGGCCGCCCTGGCAGGCGGTGTCACCACCGTCGCCTGCATGCCCAACACCCTGCCGGCGCTCGATACCCAGGGGTCGGCCGAGTACATCGTGCTTCAGGCCAAGCGGGCGCGCAAGGCCAATGTGTATCCCGTTGGCGCGGTCAGTAAAGGGCGAGAAGGCCGCGAACTGGCCGAGATGGGCCAGCTTGTCGAAGGCGGCGCGGTCGCCTTCACCGACGACGGCGCTCCGGTCGCCTCGGCGTCGTTGATGCGCCAGGCCCTTCAATATGCCAAGATGTTTGACCGCGTCGTGATGCAGCATTGCCAGGTGCCCGAATTGACCGTCGGCGCGGTGATGAATGAGGGGTTCGAATCAATGCGGCTCGGCCTCAAAGGGATGCCTCCGGCTGCCGAAGACATCATGGTCGCCCGCGATATCCGATTGGCCGAGATCACCGGCGGGCGCTTGCATATTCAACATATTTCAACAGCCCGCTCCGTTGAGTTGGTTCGCGAAGGGAAGCGCCGGGGGGTCCGAGTCACCGCCGAAGCATGCCCGCATCACTTTACATTGACCGATGAATCGCTTCGTACCTTTGATTCAAATTACAAGATGAACCCTCCTTTGCGGACGTTGGCCGACGTCGAGGCGGTGATCGGCGGCTTGGTGGACGGCACGATCGAGGTTCTCGCCACCGACCACGCCCCGCACGCCCCTGAAAAGAAGGCCCGCGAGCTTGACCTGGCGCCGTTCGGGATCGTCGGTCTGGAAACCTTGCTTCCGATCACCATCAAAGGGTTGATCGAGCCTGGACATCTCGGCTGGCCCGAGGTCATCAAGATGCTAACCGTCCATCCGGCCCAGCTTCTCAACCTGTCCAAGGGGACCTTGCGCCCGGGCGCCGACGCCGACGTGACCTTGATCGACCCCGAGGCCCGCTGGACGATCGACCCGTCCCGGTTCCACTCCAAGAGCCGCAACACCCCCTTCGGCGGCTGGGACGTGCGCGGGCGCGCCCATACTGTGATCGTCGGCGGCGAGGTGCGGTACTCGCTGGGAGGGATCGTCCAGAAGGCCGACCCGTCGCCGTCTTGATAAGAATCAAGCATCCTTGAATTTATTTGATACAAACATAAATCATAAAAAAATAACTTATAATATAATTGATTTGCTTAAAAAATCCATCCCTTGAGCCTGCTTTCGTATTCCTCGTGTTTTCGTGGTGAATGGCCGTTTAGGCGATGGGCGTTGGCGAGTCTCCGCCATTTTTTCGGGCCATTTTGAACGGGGATCTCGCCTATCCGGGTATGAGGGTTCACCGGCATGGTGAACCCGAGTCCCCGGCGGCGGTCCGGCCTTTGATGGCTGGTATCCTTTTGTGCCCGCCCTATCCCCCTTGGGCGTCCTTGCCATGGTGCGCGAACATGACGCGATGTCCCCGTCGCTCAGCGCCGGGGCCTTGTCTCTCCACGTCGAGGCGTCGACCGGGCCCCTTGATTCGCAACGGCGGGTCGAGGACTGGATCGTCAGCCATCTCGATAACTCCGCCGCGTCGTCGGGCGACTCGGGCTCGGCTGGCAACTTGCCCGACCTGTCGATGTTCCGCAAGACTGGCGGCCCGTCGTCGCCTGCCGACCCAAAAGTTCAGAAAGCCCATGGCTGGACGCGGTTGCGGATCAACCGCCGCCAAGGGATTCTGATCGCCAAGCTGGTCGATGCAACCCTGGTCAAGGAGTCGGACCTGCGCGACCTTGCCGACGAACTGGGGGCCCTGCTGGACGCCTGGCAGCATCGGATCGTCCTGAATTTCGCCAACGTCGAGCGTCTTTCCAGCTCGATCGTCGGCGCGGTCCTGAAAACCCATCGCCGCTGCGAGGCCCGCGACGGCGGCAAGCTCAAACTCTGCGGGCTCAGGCCTGAAGTGGCTCGGGTCTTTGCCCTGGCCGGACTGAAGGATCGGCTCCAGATCGAACCGGACGAGGCCTCAGCGCTCGACGGCCCCTGGCCGGAAACCCGGTTCCCCCGCCCTTTGCCGATCTCGATCCTCTCGGCCCTCTCCGGCCGGCCAGCGCCGGCACTCCTTCCGACCCCCTCCGCCGAGCCGGATCCCCTTAAACCAGGCGAGGATGCGCCGATGGTCCTCGACGTCCAGCGAACGGCCCAGGTCCGCCTGGTCGCCGAATCCGGCCGGGCCTGCGGCCAGGTCGTCTTGGTCACCGAGTTCCCGTTCCGGATTGGCCGGAGCGAGGTCTGCCACCTGCGCTGTGACTCGCAAACGATCAGTCGGATTCACGCCGTCATCAAGATGCAAGGAGACCGCGTCCTCCTTCGAGACCTTGCCACGACCAACGGCACCGGCCTGAACGATCAGGTCCTCAAAGGGACCGAGGCTGTGATTGTCGACGGCGACCGAGTCGAGATTGGCCCCTTGCGGTTCCGGGTTGACGTGGGCGACCCTTTGGTTCAGGTCGAGCACCTGATCGACGACTGGCTCTTGAGTGATGATCCCGCGTCCTCGACGTCGCCGACGATCTCCGATGACAAGGACGACCCGATGATCAACGGCCAGCCTTTGAAAACCGAAGTCATCCAAGGGGTGCTCGTCATCTCGCCCACGATCGGCGAGTTGGCCGACGAGGCCACGATTGAGGCGCTCCGCGCAGCCCTCGACCGCCTGGCTGACCACAAGAGGGTCGTCGTCAACCTTGATCTAGTGGTAACGCTTTCGAGCCGGGCCGTCGGCCTGCTCGTGGCCCACGCCCTGCGGCTGGAACGCGCCGGCGGAGCCTTGCGGATCAGTCAAGCCCCTGCTCGCATTCGCATGATCCTGGAACAGGTCCGCCTGACGATGCTCGTGACCCTCTACCCGACCGTGGATGACGCGGTCCTGGCCACCTGGCCCTGAAGTCCCGATCATTCGAATGCAGCCGAATCAGGCGATCCGCGGGAGTTCGGACGGGTCATTCCCTTTGGAACGGGCCAGGTCCAGCAGGTTCCTTGCGAGCAACACATAAGCCAGGACCACAATCGTTCCGTCGTACCAGGCTTCGAATCGACCCGACCCTATCGGCGGCCTCGGCACGATCAAGACCAGTGCGAAGACGGCCGCCAACAGCCAACCGGCCACGCCTTGCCCTCCTCGACTCCCTCGCGCCGAGGCGATCGCCGAGGCGAACGGCGGGACCAGAAGCACCAGGTCATAAGGGCGATGGTAGGTGAAGACCGCCGCGTTGAAGAGACTGAAGGCGACCAGGGCCGGCTCGGGCCGACGTCGATAGGCGAACGTCAAGGCAAAGGCGATCAGCAAGACGATGAGGGTCGTCCCCAGGGCTGATGCTTCGGACCATGATTCCCGGATCAAGGTCGGCACGTCGATCGACCCCGCGCCGAGTTCCCCTTTGGCCGTCGCCAACCATTCCCTGACCAGGTTCATCGGGTCCATTCCCAGCCAGGCCGAGGCCCCCAGGAAGAGCGCCCCCTGCACCGCGATGGCCACGGCCAGGGCACGCCAGTGCCCCTTGACTGCCCAGACGCCGAGGAACGGCAAGACCATGGTCGGCTTCGCCAGCGCAATTCCCACCAAAGCACCGGCCAGGACTTGCCGACGCCCCCGCACCGCCAAGGTGGCCAGCACCATCAAGGTCGTGGGAATCAGGTGGAACTGCCCCAGGCCGATCCCCCAGCGCACCGGGTTGCTAGCCGCCACGGTCAAGACCAGGGCCGCCTTGAGCCAGGGGGGCCAGCCCTCTCCCCAGACCCGCACAACCGCCCAGCAAAGCACCGCCAGGGTCGCGAGGTTCCCCAACAGCCAGGCCCATTTCACCCCGTTTGGCCCGAAAGGCGCAACCAACGGGGTGAATACCGGCAGGGCCGTCGGCGGATAGGTCATCGACGAGAGCTGATAGGGGTCGGCTCCCGCCTTGAATCGGGCCACCTCAGCGTAACGGTACATCAGGTCCTTGCTTGACGCCAATGCCTGCTTCCCCCCTTTGGCGAGGCTGAGCACCGCCATCGGCATGAGTAGGATCAGAACCGCGGGCAAGACCAACGAGCGCGTCATGCGGTAAGGGCACCGGGTGGATTTCGATTGGCCATTCCATGAGGAAACGAGCTTACTCTAATGGAAACCGTGGCGGAGGCGAAGTCCGGTTGCCGACGCCGCGAGCCGTTGGGTATCATGGCCCGCGCCAGGCCGACCGGCTGCTGGACGGACCCACCACCAACTCGATGAAGGACCATCACCTCATGCTTGCCGATCCTTTCGCCGTCAAGCGATACGCCCGTTGGCACCCCCGGCGGCTGACCCACAAGTCGCTCGCCATGACCAGAGAATGGCACGCCCGCCGCCGCTTCGACCAGTACGCGCTGCCCCGAGTTCTCTTGCCCGATCTCCCCCCCGTTCCCGAGGCCGACTGGTCCGCAACCAGCGTGACCCCGGTCCAGATGCAGCACCTCCTGCACGCGTTGAAGCTCACCGAGTCGCAAGTAGGAACGGTTGTCGTCGAGGTCGGCTGCTACCGGGGCGAGACGACGAAGTGTCTGGCTCAGGCCACGAATCGAACTGTCGTGGCGGTCGATCCCTACATCGGTTACGGCGGGGCGGAGGCCGAATTTGTCCGGTTCCAGGAGAACACCGCCGGCCTGTCCAACGTGGTCCATGAGCGGACGACCTCCGGCGCGGCTGCTCGCGGCTGGCAACACGGCCCTGCCTCCTTGATTTTCATCGACGCCGTGCATGATTACGCCAACACCGCCTTTGATATCGAAACCTGGTCGGCCCACCTCGCCCCTGGAGGCATCCTGGCCCTGCACGACACCGATCAACTCTGTTTCGCCGGCACGCGCCGGGCCGCCTTCGAGGCCCTCGGCCGTTCGACCTTGCTGGCGCACCCGGAGAACCTCACCCTGCTGATCGTCCACGGAAGGTAAAGCGGCTGTCCCGGCCGCGGCGAACTGGGACATTGTGTCCGGGACGCCCGCCCTTCCCTTCGAAACCTTGCAATCCTCCTCCCATTGAGCGAGTGGCGTTTGCCCGAAGGCGGTCAGAGGCGTATCTTTAAAGAGACGAGACGCCTCTATTTCGCCAAACCGCCAAACCCCTCAACGATGCGCACGCTCATCGACGGCTACAACCTGATGCACGCCGTCGGCCTGCTGTCGCGTCGGTTCGGTCCCGATGGGTTCCGCAAGGTCCGTCACCGCTTCCTCAACGACCTGGCCGATACACTCGAACCGGTCGAGGCTCACCAGACGACCATCGTCTTCGACGCCGCCGACCCTCCGGCCCACGCCCCCAGGCAGGCGCGGCACAAAGGCTTGACGGTCATCTACTCCGTCGGCGACGAGAACGCCGACGCTCGGATCGAATGGCTGATCGCCCACCACTCGGCGCCGAAGTCGTTGACGGTTGTCTCGTCGGACCACCGGATTCGCGATGCCGCCAGTCGTCGCAAGGCGAAGGTGCTCACTGCCGATGAGTTCTGGACCTGGATCAAGGACCGCAAAGGCCGCGCTCCTCCTCGTCCCGCCCCGCCCCTGACCGCGGAAGAACTTGCTCGCCAGCACGGCCCCACCGCCGAAGAAGCCGCCTACTGGCTCGACGCCTTCGCCGACCTGGTTGACGCCCCCGAGACCCGGCAAGCCCTTCACTCTGACGATTTCGTGCCGACTGACGACGAAATCGCCAGGATCGAGCGCGAGGTCGAAGACGAGTTCCGCGACGACCAACCGAAACGCAGAGATCGTTAACGTGATTATGTGTGGATTTTTTAAACCTGGACTGGGGACTGGTACGGTCGCGCGGGCTTTGGTAAAACCAGCCGAAGATGCCAACGTCCTTTGCTCATCCACCGGCTCCCGTTTTTGACCCGGTTCGCTTCGCCACGACCCAAAAGGCCGTCCCGAACCAAGCGATCCACGACCCGGCCGGCAGGCGGGGGCCCTTTGACATTTTGATTCCGGCCGCGTCAACCGGACGATCCGTCCGTTTTCAAGCGTCCGAACGTCCGCCATTCCCAAGAAGAGGCCGCGCCGCTGATGAAAATTCACGAATATCAAGCGAAGGAGATTCTCCTGGCCGCTGGAGTCGCGGCGCCTGCCGGCATCGTGGTCGGCACTCCCGCTGAGGCCGCCGACGCCTTTGAGAAGCTGGCTGCCCCGATGGCCGTCATCAAGGCGCAGGTGCATGCCGGCGGTCGCGGCGAAGGCGTCGCCATCAACCCCAGGGCCAACCACGCCGTGGCTCTCGAAATCGCCAGCGGACGCGAGCCAAGGCCTGATAACACGATCAGGGGGGTCCAGTTCGCCCGCACCAAGGAAGAGGCCCGCGAGGCCGCCAGGAGCCTGCTAGGCAAGGACCTGGTCACCTATCAGACCGGAATCGAAGGCCAGGCGGTCGCCAAGGTGCTCGTCACGGTCGGCCATGAGTTCGTCCGTGAGCAGCTTTACCTTGGCCTGGCCATCGACCGCGAACAGCAATGCCCGGTCCTGATGGCCTCGACCGAAGGCGGGGTTGACATCGAGAACGTCGCCGCCAGGACCCCCGAGAAGATCCACCGCGAACCGATCGACCCGGCCTTCGGCTTGCTTGACTTCCAGGCCCGCAAGGTCGCCAAGGCGCTTGGGCTGAAAGGGGACACCGCCAAGAAAGGCGTGACGTTCCTCAAGAACTTCGTGCGCATGTTCCTGGACAACGACGCCTCGCTCGCCGAGATCAACCCCTTGATCATCACCGGCGACGGCGACATCCTGGCGCTCGATTGCAAGCTCAACTTTGACGAAAACGCCCTGTTCCGCCAACCCGATCTGGCCATGCTGCTCGACCCCGCCGAGGAAAACGCCAACGAGATGCGCGCCGCCAAGTGCGGCCTGAGCTACGTCCAGCTCGACGGCGACATCGGCTGCCTGGTCAACGGCGCCGGCCTGGCGATGAGCACGATGGACCTGATCAAGTACCACGGCGCCACGCCGGCCAACTTCCTCGACGTCGGCGGCGGAGCCGACAAGGACCAGGTGCTCGAGGCGTTCCGCATCCTCCTGTCCGACCCGAATGTAAAAGGTGTTCTTGTGAACATCTTTGGTGGCATTATGAAGTGCGACATCATCGCCTCCGCGCTCTTGGCCGCCTACGACGAGATTGACTTCCGCGTCCCCCTGGTCGTCCGGCTTGAAGGCACGAACGTCGAGGCCGGCAAGAAGCTGCTCGATGAGAGCGGCAGGAAAATCATCACCGCCACTGGACTGACCGACGCGGCACAGAAGATCGTGGCGGCGGTCAAGGGAGCGGCGTGATTCAGGGGTTAAACGGAGGGCCTCACGCCGAAGGAGTTGCTCCGAATCGATGCTGAGGTCGAATGGTTGCGAACCATGTTCCAACGTGGTGAACATGGTATCGAAACGGAGATTCATCTTCGCGTCAGGGGAAACCACTTCGAGTGGCATTTGACTCCATGCTCGACAATCGCTTCCTTCGCGCACTCCTGGAAATCAGTTGTTTGAGGATTTTCGAATTCACTAAGGAAGAACGCGGCTGGAACGAACCGAACCTGGTCGCTATCTCGTGCGATTGAACGACGATGATGATCTTGACCAAGCCGAATTCCAGGTTGATCGCATCTGCTGGGGGCCGGTGAATCCCGAGCCAATTGAATGATTTTACTGGATGACGCGACCACCTGGCCGAAAGGAAGTCGATGTCGCGATTCGGATGTACATCCCTTGTTTCTGCCGGGTGCCACGGGTTCGGCTTCGAAACCGTGTGATGTGGCGAATCGCGGGGCGCGCGGGTTCGAAGCCGAACCCGTGGCACCCTACGCCGTTAACCATGATCTTTACTTGTTATTAAATATCGAGTTGCGACGATACGGCAAAACACCCCGGAATCGTGGGGAAGAATGAATGGCCCGGTCGAGAGACCTGGGCCCCGGTTGTCCTCGG
>JBDTIR010000314.1:0-5514 GCA_039936275.1 Isosphaeraceae bacterium
TCCCCATATCAATTATTCCGAAACAAGATAATTTTAACGGCCATTCCATGATTTCCCCTGATTACATCGCGATTTAGGATAACAGCAAGTTCCCTTCTTGGAGCGTGTTCAAATCCAGGCGATCCGCTCTGCGCTTTGGGGGCGAGAACGACGATGGGCCCGAGCCCCGCCCCGGGTTGGGGGGCGAGGCTCGGGCCCACTCTTTTGGGGAGTCCTCGATCGGCCGACGGGGTCGGCTCTTGCTCAAGGCTCGTCGGCTTTTTTCTGGGAGATCAGGCGGCGGACCCGCTCGGCCAGGAGGGCGCCGTCGAAGGGTTTCTTGAAGGCGTCGTTGAACCCGAGGCCGTAGATCTCGTCACCGGGCTCGTCGCTGGTCAGGGCGATCAGGAGGGTGGTGATGTGGTCGGCGCTCTTGCGGAGGTTCTGAGCGATCTGGCCGGCTTCGATCCGGCCGATGGCCATATCGATGATGATGCAGTCGGGGTGGAAACTCTCAGCGCGGATGCCGGCCTCGAACCCGCTGGCGGCCGTCTCGATCCGGAAGTCGTCGGTCTCGCGAAGGTGTTCGCGAAGGGTGGACTGAAGCGGGGCGTCGGCACCGACGACGAGGACTTTATGATAAACCTCAGCTTCCAGGTCCCCCAGGGGCATGCCGTGTTCCTTGAGGAACCGCAGCAGGTGCTCACGAGGGATGCGGCGATCCTGGGAGCCTGGAATGCGATAGCCACGCAAGCGGCCCGAGTCGAACCACTTGCTCACGGTCCTGGGTGCGACCTTGCAGATCTTCGCGACCTGGCCGGTGGTGAACACTTTTTTCATTATCGAGGACTCCACTCGCTGAGTACTGGCGTGAGACCTTCGGGGTATCCTTACCCCTCCAGGTTTCAATGACCCGGGATCGGCCTCGGCACGGCGGGCCCTTTGTCCATCCTACGTCGCAACCCCTTCTCCGGGTCGCTACTTGAGACAAATGCGCGTCGGCCGTTCGCATTCCGATGCCACCCGCGCCGGCATCAAAATGCCAAAATGAGGCGCGGGGCGGGCCCTTTCCGCGGTTCCGAGACGGGCACGGGTCTCCCCACGCCACTCGGCAAGGTCCGCCCGGTCCCGTTTTGGTTCCTCAGGCCCTTAGCCCGACTCCCCAAAGACCGTGGTGAACCTGACCGTCAAGACTAATTTTCGAACCGCGCGGCCTGGGACTTTAAGGAGGGCCTTGGCGAACACGACTAGGCGTCCCGATTCCAAGGGTCCAGACAACCGTAGCGGAGGTAGAAACTGGGTAGTTTGGATGTGGTGGGATAAGATGTGGTGGACCGATTTGGTCCGATTGAGGGGTTATTGGGGGGATGACCCGGGGAGGAAGACCGACCGGAATTTTCCAAAGATCGGCCCACATCCAGAGAGACGGATGGAGCCATTGGGGCCCTGCGTTCCCGATCGATCGCAGGATTTCGGCCCCAAAGGCCCTTGGAATGCATCCGCAAGCGGAAGGCTATCGGCGGCCACGGAGCCGGTTGCGCAGCCGGTCGATCACGTTGGACCGTCCGGACTTCTCAAGGAACCCGGCGCGGCTCAGGGCGTCGTCTTTCTTGGAGTCGCCGGCGCCCGCGAGCTGGGCCTTGTCGTACTCAGGCACGGAGACCGGCACGGCGTCCACCATCAAGGGGCCGGGGAGGTTCCTCTGCGTGGCGGCGCTCTGAAGCAAGGCGAGGATGTCCGGGTAGGTCGCGTCGAGCCTGGCCAGTTCAATGACGACCTCGCCCAGTTCCAGGGGGCAGGTGATCCGGCGGTCGGGTTCGTCCGGCTGGCCGGTGCCGATCCGGCTGATCTGGACTTTGGTGTCGCCGTCAGCGGCATTGAGCAAGAGTGTGCCCGCGCCTCCGAGCACGACCGGCGTCAAGAGCTTCTGTCCTTTGCCGAAGACGACGATCTCACACCGCCTCGACCGCGAGACGTGGATCAACGGCGGGCCTTCGCAGTCCACGACGTAAAGGGAGAAGGGGTCTTCGACCCGCTTGGCTTCGCGCCTGCGGGGCAAGGCCAGGGCCATGGCGTCGTCGAGGGATGGGGGCGGTGGCTCGGCCTGCAAGATCCGGACCTGACCGAGGAACGGGTCGTCGGGTTCGAGCACCCGCAAGGCGTTAAACGCCCCGTAACGAACCTCGATCTCAGGCTGGCTCAATAATCCGCGGAGCTTCTGGAGCGCGGCGGGATGATCGACCGCGGCCATGGCCGCCAGGGCGTGGGCCCGGAATGTGGGCTGATCAACCGCCGCTCTGGCCAGGACGTCGGCCCCTGAGCCGTCGCCGAGGTAGGCCAGGGCTTCGGCCGAGAAATACTGGACCTGAAGATCGGGGCTCGCCAGGCCGGTCTTGAGGATCTCGACGGCGTTGGGGCCAATCCCTTCGAGCCGCAAGGCGGTCGCCCCGGCGGTCTTAGGGTCGAGCAGCTCTCTGCCCCAACGTTCCAGACGCTGGGCGCGGAGCGCGGGGTTCTCGACGATCGGCAAGAGGTTGACCACCTGGAAGTAGCGGATCTGGTTCTGGTGGTAAACCCGGGGAACTTTCAGGGTCAAGACCTCGTCGGTCTTGGCTTCGGCCAGGCCCTTCTGATCGATACCGCCTCGGTGCTGGAAGAAGCGGGTATTGATGACCGTCTGGACCAATCGGGCCGCCTTGGCACTCTTACGGCTCTCCTTCAAGACCAGGGTGTAGGGGAGTTCCTTCTTGGCGCGGCCGCCGCCCAGGACCCTACCGGCGCGGAGGTCGTCCGGTCCTTCGAGAGTGCCGGTCAGGACGGGCCCTTCGGCCATCGCCATCACCCGACCTTCCAGCGTTTCCCCGCCAGCGATCCCGATGACCGAGAGCCTGACCGGCAAGAGCCAGCCGCCGGTCAAGCTGGTCGTGGCGCTGGCGTCGGTGAGCTCGATCTGAACGTCGAAGACGTCCTTCGGATCAATGCCGACCGGAATCTTAGCCTTGACCCGGACCAGCGACGTCCGCTTGGAGACCAGGATCGGCTCGGCGTCGCGAACCCCTCGTTTCCGCATTTCCTCAAGAAGCTTGGCGCGATAGTGCGACGGCTCGGGGTCCGACCCGGTGTCTTCCAGATCAATGACCAAGCCGACCCCCTCGACCGGGATCTCGCCGCTGCTGCGGATGTCGGCCAGGTCGGCGACCGTCTCCTCAACCTTGAGGACCGTGGCGCTCTCCTTCACCTTTTCCTTCGCCGTCGCCGAATCGACCCCGGCGAGGGTCAAGGGGAAGATCAACGCCAAGGCCGCCGTCCAGGTGCCGAGCGCCGCGATGCGCCCCCGGTCTGCGTGCCGCATCGTGCAAGGCCTCCATGCCGCGGGTCGGTTTGCCCGCACGTTTTTGACCGCGCCCGCAACTCGTTTGCGGACCGAACGAGTCGCTCAATCAGATCCACCGCCGAGTCCGTTTGATCCCGCAAACGATTGGGCCGACCCGAAGTGCACGGAACTCTAGAATTTCTTCCGGAATTCGTCAAGCCGGGATCAAGCCCGCGATTTTCCGCAACCGCCGGTCAACGGGGCGAAGGATTTGGGCTTTGCTTGAGGACGCGACGCCCTTCAAGGTGGAGGCGGCCGTTGGCGTAGAGCCTGATGGCCTCGGGAAGGGCGCGGCATTCGGCCTCGAAGACGCGGGCGGCGAGGGTGGCCGGGGTGTCGTCGTCGAGCACGGGGACGGCCTCTTGGAGGATGATCGGCCCGGTGTCGTAGCTTGCGTCGGCAATATGGACAGTGCAGCCGGAGACCTTGACGCCCATCGCGATCGCCGCTCGGTGGACCGCCTCGCCGTGAAACCCCTTGCCGCAAAAGGCAGGAACCAGGGACGGATGGACGTTGAACACCCGGGTTTCGTAATCGCCGGGGATGTCAATCAAGGGCAAGAAGCCGCCCATGATCACCAGTTCCCCCCTTTGGCGGCGGATCGGCTCGAACACCTCCGCGCTGAACTCAGACACGGTACGCCCGCCTTTTTTGACAACAAGGCAAGGGATTCCGGCCCGATCGGCGCGTGGGATCGCCTCGATCCCTGGCTTGCTGGCGACCACCTGGACGATTTCGGCGTTCAGGCGGCCGTCCTCGATCTGGTCGATCAGGTTCTGCAAGGTCGTTCCGGCTCCCGAAACGCACACAACCAGGCGGATCGGCGGATCGAGAATCGGCGGGTCTCGGCGTTCAGACATCAATTGTTGACCCGTCTCATCGTTTGTTTAGGGAATCGAACCGGCGGGCTCGAGGACGGAATCGCCGACAACGATTATTCTACCCCATGAAATTCCGGTCGCGGTTGGCGGATTTCGCGACGATTCTCACCGGGCGGCTGGAGCATGACCACCTGTGACGCCGAACCCGGGGGTGTACGTTCCCCCCTGAACCCCTTGCGCGCCGGACGTGGACGACCCTCCCGACCCACCGCCCATCACGCCGAAACCAGGCACGTAGCTGCCCCCTTGCACGCGCTGTGAGCCCATGCCTGAATTGACCCTGCCGCCACCCATCACGCCGAAGCCGGGCATGTACATTCCGCCATGTACGGCGTAGGGGCTGGCGAACCCGTTATTCACCCCATAGCCGGGCGTATAGAACCCGCCGTAAACCCGCTCGGGGGCGGCAAACCCGTTGTTCACGCCGTGTCCGGGGACGTAGTAGCCGTCAGTCACCTGATCGACGGTTCCGAGCGTTCCCCGATCCAGGCCCGACGCGGGGAACATACCGGCGGGGAACGCCTTGGAGAAGTAGTCGGTGTTGTCGCCTCGATACCGATGCTGGTTCGGCACCGTGCTGGTCTGCCGGCGGACGTTCTTGGCGGTCGCGCTCCGATTCGGAATCCGGTTGGAGTTCGCGCTCCGGCGGCTCTGGACGGTCGCGGGTCGACGCACATTGGACGATTTGGCCCGGCTCGACTGCGCGAAGGCGTCTGATCCGGAAAGGATCAAGGCCCAGATCGCGAGCCCAGCAACGGCCCTGGAGACGCGAGAGCGTGATATCAAATTCACAGCAGACCCCTTCCAGGACGTTGAAACCGATCGGATCACTCCTTCAAGAATCGCACATCGAGCCATCGCCGCCAAGCCCCCGGTTGGAACAAAGACTTCGCGTCCCGCCTCTCCTCAGTTCTCAATCCCGTTGCTCATGCCTCGGCGCGAGTTCGACGCGGACCCACTCACGGAGACGCTGTCGCCAGCGGGTGTCCGGCTCGTTCCCGGCCGAGGTAAGCCAGGGCAGAACGTCGGCGGGTTTGAGAAACGGAAAGGCCAGGCTTGCCTCCAAGGGGACGTACCCCCTCTGTGCATCAAGACCGAGGAATTCCAGCGTCCCCTTCTTGGGCCAGGAGACCCAGACCTCGGGAACGCCCAGGCCTTGGCAGATCGCCAGCGCCTTCTTGGGATCGTGTGCGACAGCGACCTCAATAATCAAGTCGGGCGGGGGGTAGCGGTTCAGATCGATGTCCCCGTCGACTCCGCGCACCTCCCCCTCATGCTGAA
>JBDTIR010000315.1:0-2014 GCA_039936275.1 Isosphaeraceae bacterium
GCCGCATTGAATTCCTGGATTGCGGCCGGGACGGCCGCCCTACATCTGGAATCTCGACTTTGCAATCCTCCTGCAGAAGGGCGGGCTCGCCGCGCCTGTTCAAGCTTTGAACGAGCCGCCGAGCCCCTGGCTCTGGCGGCAAAGCTGGTAGTGGCAGAGGGCCACGGCGCAGGCGTCGGCGACGTCGTGGGGCTCTGGCAGGCAGTCGAGGCCAAGCTCGGTGCGGATGGCGTGCTGCATCTGCTCTTTGGGGGCCTTGCCGCTGCCGGTGAGGGTCTTCTTGATCCGGGTCGCGGCGTAGCCAATAACCGGCACGCCCCGTTGCGCCGCGGCGAGGACGATGACCCCTCGGGCGTGCGACATCAAGATGGCCGTGCGCGGGTGCTTCCAGTGGCTATGCACCTGCTCCAGGGCCAGGGCCGTCGGCGGGAAGGCGTCGAGGACTTCGAGCACGCCTTGATAGAGCACGTCGAGTCGCTGGCCCAGCTCGATCGAGGCTGATCCGGGGCGGATCACGCCGGCCTCAATGACCCGAGCGGCACGAGCGCCGGGATCAACCACGGCGTAGCCGGTCACGTTCAGGCCGGGGTCGATTCCCAGGACCCGGCCGGGGACCGTCGCTGGGGCCACTTCGGCCAGCAGTTCACGCGGAAGCGTCGCCATCGACGGACCCTCCTTGGATAGAAATGGATGCCGGACGCTGTTGATCTTTGGCGTCCTGCTGGTGGATCAGGGCTTCGGCTCGACCTTCCATGTCGTGCCATCAGGGCGGTCTTCCAGGGTCACGCCGAGGTCTGCAAGGCGGTTGCGGACCTGATCGGCCAGGGCGAAGTTCTTTTCCTTGCGGACCTTGCGGCGGAACGCCGTAAGGCTGTCAATCAGCGGGGCGATTGGCGACGAAGCATCCGTTGTTGAGGGTTCCGGCTCAACCCCAAGTTCGGCGTTGAGGGTTTTGAGCGCGTCGGTCAAGGCGTCGTGGGCTTCGTCGTGCTCCTCCAGCGAAGGGGAGGCAGGGGCTGTTCGGAAGAGTCCGAGAATCCGGGTCAACTCCTTGAGTACGGCGACGCCCGCCAGGAAGTCGGCCCGTTGGCTTGCCTCGGCGGTGTTTGTCTCCAGGCCGGATTGGTCGGCGAAGCGGTTGAGGACGCGGACCAGTTCATAAAGCTCGCCGATGGCCCCGCCGGTGTTGAAGTCGTCATCCATCGCGTCGAGGAACCTGCGGCGGTGCCCGGCGACTTCCTGGAGCAAGGCGGAGTCGCCTGGATCGAACGCGGCCTGGCGCTTGGGGGCCTCAAGGTCAAAAAAGACGACGCCGGTCAACCGTTCGAGCCGCTCAAAGAACCGTGAGAACGACTCCAGGCCGCGGGCGATCTCATCGAGTCGGGACGGGCCGTAGTCGGTCGGCCGCCGGTAGTGACTGCTGAGCAAGAGGGCGCGGATGGTGTCCCCTTGGTGCTGCTTCAAGAGGTCGCTGGCCAGGACGATGGTCCCCGGGTCCGACTTGCTGATCTTTTTGCCGCCTTTGGTGAGCAAGCCGTTATGCAGCCAGTATTTGGCGAACGGCTGGCCGGTGTAAGATTCGGACTGGGCGACCTCGTTTTCGTGGTGGGGGAAGATCAGGTCGAGGCCGCCGCCGTGGATGTCGAAGGTCTTGCCGAGCAGGCGCATACTCATGGCCGAGCACTCGATATGCCAGCCGGGGCGGCCAGGGCCCCAGGGGCTCTCCCAGGCAGGCTCGCCAGGTTTCGACCCTTTCCAGAGGGCGAAATCGCCGGGGTGCCGCTTCTTGGTTGAGGGCTCGATCCGGGCGCCGGCCTGGAGCGCCTCGGGGTCCCGGTGGCTGAGCTTGCCGTAATCGGGGGCCTTCGCCACGTCGAAGTAGACGTCGCCCCCCGAGGGGTAGGCGAAACCCTTCTCGATCAGCGACCGCGTCATCGCCACGATCTCGGCGATGTGCTCGGTCGCCCGGGGCATGTGGTCGATCCCGTCGACGCCCAGCTCCGAAAGGCAGTGC
>JBDTIR010000316.1:0-7321 GCA_039936275.1 Isosphaeraceae bacterium
CGTCGGTGAACTGGCCGCCTTGGGGATGTCGGTCGTGGTCAATTACCGCGCCGACGCCGAAGCGGCCGAAGCCGCCTGCCGAGAGGCCGAGGCCCGAGGCGCCTCCAAAGCCCTTGCCCTGCAAGCCGACGTGTCCGACCTGGAGGCCGGCCGCACGCTTTTGGAACGGACCTTGGACGCCTTCGGACGGGTTGATGTGTGGGTCAACAATGCGGGGGTCGCGCCTGAGCGCCGGTTCGACCTGCTGGAGACGACCCCGGCAAGCTGGGATCGCGTCTTGGGGATTGACCTGCGCGGGCCGTTCTTTCTGACCCAGGCCGTCGCCCGAGCGATGCTCGACCTGATCGCCAAGGGCACGGTCGAGGCTCCCCAGATTACCTTCATCACCTCGATTTCCAGCGAATCGGCCAGCGTCAACCGCGGGGAATACTGCGTGGCCAAGGCGGGCCTGAGCATGGTCGCCCGGCTCTTCGCCGCGCGACTGGCCGAGCAGGGCGTTTTGGTCTACGAGGTTCGCCCCGGCCTGATCGCCACCGACATGACCGCCCCGGTCCAGGCCGCCTATGAGCGCCGGATTCAGGACGGACTCAGCCCGATCCGCCGTTGGGGCACCCCCGCCGACGTCGGCCGCGCGGTCGCCGCCCTCGCCGCCGGTGCCTTGCCGTTCTCCACCGGCGAGGTGATCCACGTCGATGGTGGGATTCATCTGCCCAGGCTGTAGTCGGGCGTGTGGAGCACGCCGACTTTAACAACCCGAACGACGTGGTTCACACAGCCTACGTAACGACGGGGAAGATCATCATATTCTGGATCGTTCCCCGACGACCGGGACGAGGGTTGATACGTCATTTGCGAATACAGCATGCATTAGTTATTTGGAGAAACAAGGTCGTTCCGTCCTGACCGTCTTCCTTCCGGGAAGATTTCCGAATCGAGGCGGTCCCCTGGCGGCCTTTGATTTTGTACAATAGAGAAAGACCGGTTCGCTCGGGCCATCCCGATCCGTTGGGGGTCTGGATGGCGACCCCGTTTATTGAGGGGGTTGGACTTGGTCTTGTTTTGAATGGACCCGACTTATTCTTTTGATGGCGCGGTTGCCCATTGAAATGAATCTATCCGCACGTTGCTCCGGGGTTTCTCCATGCCCGATTCCGGCAAGCCGAACGTCACCCAGCCTCTGCCGCAGATCGGTAGCTACCGCCTGATCCAGCAACTTGGTTCGGGCGGGATGAGCTCGGTCTTCAAGGCGATCCACGTCGAGAGCGGCCATGAGGTCGCGGTCAAGGTCTTGCCGCGCTCGCTGGCCAAGAACCCCACGCTCTTGCAGCGGTTTCTCCGCGAAGCCAAAAGCGCCGAGGCGCTTGAGCACTCCAACATCGTGTCGATCTTCGACCGAGGGGCCGAGGACGGTCGGCATTATCTGGTTCTGGAGTACGTCCCCGGGGGAGACCTGCACGACCGGGTTCGGGAGAAAGGGCCGTTCAGCCCGGCCGAGACGATCGCGATCATGCGTGCGTCGGCCGAAGGGTTGAGTCATGCGGCAGGTCGCGGCATGATTCATCGCGACATCAAGCCGGCCAACCTTTTGCTCGATGCCGACGGCAAGGTCAAGATTACCGACCTGGGTCTCGCCTTGCAAATGGACGACGAGGACGAGCGCGTCACCCGCGACGGCACGACCGTCGGTACCGTGGATTACATGGCCCCCGAGCAAGCCAGGGACAGCCGGGCCACCAGCGTGCGCAGCGATATTTACTCGCTGGGCGGAACCGCCTATTTCCTTTTGGCCGGCAGCCCACCCTTCCCCGGCGGCGACGTGCCGGACAAGCTTCGACGCCACGCGCAAACACCGGCTCCCGACGTTCGCATGATTCGTCCCGACGTTCCTGAGCCGCTCGCCAGGCTGATCCAGAAGATGATGGCCAAGCGTCCTGAAGCGCGGTTCGCCAGTTATGACGAGTTAATCGCGGCGCTGGACGCAATCCCCTTGAACGCGGTCAGCGCTCAGTCCGCTCCTCTTTATGCCTTGATCGACGACGAGGGCGATGACGACGAGGACGACTTCGTCCTCACCGAAGCGTCAATCCCGCTGGCGGACGACCGGCCCACGTTGGTTCCGAGCCGGGCGATTGATCCCCCACGATCGGGAACCACCCCAACTTCAACTCCAACCCCGGCCCCGTCGCCCGGGAAACAGGCCGTGGCGGCCGAAGTCAACCTGGCCGAATTGGCCGCCCTCGACGAGGACGACGGGCCACGACCCGCGTTGAAACGTCGGCCGGCCCCGGCACCGGCACCAGCCCCGGCCGCCCCGCCGCCCGGGGCTTACGACGTTGATGACGAGGAGGTGGCCTACGGGGTCGCCGGACCACCGAGGGTCTCCACGGCGGACGACGTCGCCTTGAAGACCTATATCATTCGGGGCCTGGTCTACGGTCTGGCGATCGCCTTGCTGGGAATCGTCTTGGTTCAGCTCGTCAAGCTCGCGCCCTCCGCGACGGAGGACTCGATCGCCAGCCTGGACGAAGAGGAACTGGCCGGCAACTCCTCAATGGACCCCGGGCCGCCCTTGATCTTTCCCGGGAGGGTGGTTCCGGTCGCTCCCAAGCCTTCGGGTCATCCTGGATTGACCAAAACCGCCGCGACTGACTCGACAACCCGGACGCCGACGACAACCACGGTCGGTTGGGTCGAACCAACCGAGCCGCCCCCGTTGATCGCGAAGGAATCCACCTATCCGAACATCGACCAGGCGCAGTTTTTCCCCGATTGGGCTGCGCAGCCGGTTCCCGATCGGATCAAAGGACCGTTTCAGATCATTCGTCGGGTGTCCGAAGACAAGCAGGTTGTGCCCGACCTGATCCGGTCGTTCAATGTTGGCGGCGGAACGGTCGAAGTGGCCGACAACGGCCCTTTCTTCGAGCGCGACCTGCGGATCACCGGTGAGGCTCGCCTGATCCGGGCCCGACCAGGGTTCCGCCCGATCGTGGCCTTGCAATCACCGACCTTGGATTACTTCCGCAACCGCCGGTCCATCCTTGAGATCGAAGGCAAGCGCGTGATCCTCGACGGCCTGGATCTGGTGCTCAAGACCGACGACCACCGCGGCCAAACGACCCTCTTTCTCTGCAAGGGGGCCGACCTGACTTTACGCAACTGTACGATCACGGTCATCGGCACCCGCCCGTTCAACCTGATTCAGGTCGGCGAGCCGTTCATGACGAACCCGGGACCGCCGTCAAAGGTCCGACTGGAGCGGACCTTCGTCCGAGGGGCGGGCTTGACGGCGGTCGCCCTGGCCGGGGGCGACCCGGCCGACGTGGCGATTGACCGCTCGGTCTTGCTCTGCGGCGGAGCCTCGGCCATCTCAGTCTCGGGCCGATCGGCCGGTCCCAGACGTCTCTGGTGCAAGCGGTCGATCCTCGCCGCGCGCGGGCCAATCCTCGACGTGGGCGCCGGGTCGAGCGTCGGGTCGCCGACCTTGGTGTTCCGCGCCCTCGGCTCGACCCTGGCCAGGATCAATGGCCCGACCCCGACCAGCCTGATCGTCAAGGGCGACGACTCGTCCGGCCCTCCTCGCGAGTCGTTGGACTGGCTTGGGTTTGACAATACCCTGGTCGGCTGGCACGGCTGGCTCTCCGAAGGTTCAGGGCGGGCGGCCACGGTCGCCAACCTGGCCGCTGCGCGGACGACCTGGCCAGGGACCGACGCGACCAGCCACGAGCAACACACCCCTTGGCCCGCGTCGTCCACCCTGGAAGAAGCCACACCGGCCACCTTGCAGTCGATGGCCCCCAACCTGACCACCCTTTCCCTGGTCGCCGCGCCCAGTCCTTACCTCTGGTCCAAGACGTTCGGCACGTTCGACCGCCAGAAGATCGCCCCACCCCCACTGCTCCCCGGTACGGTGCCGGGCTCCGCCACCCGGGCGTCTGGGGGAACGATCAGCACTCCGCCTCCTCGACCGAACGTCCAGCGCAAGCGAACCAAGGAAGAGCAAGCCCGCTTGCTGGCCCCCAAGCCCGCGCCTTCAGCCGGAGTCGCCACCCCCTTGGTCTCGACGCCGGAACCGCCCCCTTCGCCCATCGGTGACCTGACGTTTGACGCCTCGGCCGCCCCCTGGAACGGCGACCTGGGGGCCTTCCTCAAAGAGCAATACCGCAACGAGATGCTCCTGGTCCGCGTCCAGGTCCGAGGTTCCGGGGTTCATCCGATCACGCCGGTTCGGCTTCCCGATGGGGTGGACATCGAGGTGGTTGTTCAACAGAACGCGAGCCGCCCTTTGATCTGGACCCCGCAACCTAATGCGTCCGAAGACGCTCTGTTTGAGGCGAAGAACGCCAATCTGACCCTGAGCGGCGTCCGCCTGACTCGCAACGCTCGGGCCGGGCCAAAACATCTGGTCCAAGTCAAGGACGGTCGCCTGACCCTGATGAATTGCCAACTCATTGCCGGCATGGAACCCGAGCGCGCCGGCCCCGGCCTGGTCGCGCTTCGGAGCCAAGGGACCAGACCTTTGCCGTCAGGCGATCGCAACCCTGGCCAACCCGTCTGCCGCCTGTCCCGGTGCGTTCTGATTACTGGCGGTACGGCGGTCGAGGCCGACCTGGGGCACGGAGTGATCGCCCTGGACGACTGCGCGATCGCCAGCGGCGCCGATGCGATCATGCTTCATCCCCAGGCCGTCCGGCGCGACCGGTTCGAGGCCGACCTCTGGCTCGACCACTGCACCTTGGTCGCCAGCCGATCGTTCGTCCTGCTCGGCCCCTGGAACGGTTCGGCCCCCGGTCCCGATCGCCCCTGGCTGGTGTCGTCGTACCGCTGCGCGTTTCTTGATGCGTTCGATCGCGGGGCCGGCCGGCTCCGCGAGACGGTCGTCCTTCGCGCCGACGCCGAAGCCCTGGCACAAGGGGCCTTGCTCTGGCAGCCCAGCAACGACGTCTATGACGTCTCGCACTTCACCGCCGCGGGTGACGCCACGCCCGTCGTCCCGCCGCTTGGCACCGACGTTGAGCGTCAATGGGTGGCGTTCTGGGGCCTCAGCCACGTCGCCACCCCTGTCACCGGTCCCGGTCGAGGAAGCTCAGGACCAAGCGTCCGACTCCTCAACCGCAAGCTCCGGCCCAACGCCGTCAAACCAGCCGACCTGGCCCTTGATCCCAAGGATTCCTCGGGCCGCAAGGCCCCCGCCGTCGGCGCCCGTTTGAAACTGTGAGCCAATCACCGGATCGCGGTAAGTTGATGAATCGGTCGCGACGACGTGATGAACGATTTCTGATCGGACGACGTAAAGACATCAGCGCAAGACTCGAAAATGGAGATCGGGTCATGTCACGAACTTATCGACGTACCTGGATTGCCCTGGGGCTGGTCGCGGCCGGATTGACGGGGGCCGGCCCCCCTCTGGAGCGTCCCGACCTTCAGGTTACTCAAACCGATTCGGCACTCGGCACAGCGGAGCCGGCGACGGAGGGCCCGCCCGGGCTCTTGCTCGCCCAGTTCCCGGCCGGACAAGGAGCCCGGGACGGCTTCCCGTTCTGGTTCGGCTTCTCCAGGGCCTGGTTGTGGGGGCCAACGGAGGTCCACACCCTGCCGCCGCAACAGCCTCCGCCGCTGCTCTGGTCAATTCCAACACCGGCCGGAGTGTTCACCTGGGACATGACGCCGCCGATGCGGCCGAACCTCAGGCCCCTCGGCCGAGCCGCGCGGCCGTTGCGCCCGGCGAACCCGAAACGGTTCACCTTGATGATGACCTATGGCGATCGGCTCTTTCGGGTGGGTAACCTGACCAGGGCGACCGAGCGGTATGAACAGGCCGGCCAGGCTGATTCCAGCTCGGCAGAGCCTCAGATCCGCCTCGGGCAAATCGCTCTGAAACACGGCGACTACGCAGGCGCGGCCGACCGGCTTCGAGAGGCCCTGACCATCGATCCCGACTACCTGGCTAACGCCTCGACCATCCGGGTGCTCTACCCCGAGCCCGCGGACTTCGCCAAACTGATCGCCACGATCGAAGGGCACCTTCAGGCCCACCCCGACGACCGCGACGCCTGGCTCGTGCTCGGCGCTGAGAAGTTCCTCGCCGGCCGCACTCAAGAGGCCGGCGATTGCTTCCTGCGGTTGACCGACCGCCGGCCCGACGCCACCCTCGCCGCCTTCCTGGCGGCGTCAAACCTCAAGGTCCCGGAATTCGATTGACTGTCCATCGGCTGTTCAAGAAAGATCGGGTCGAAGCAGCCCTTTGAATCCCAGATAAGATCGGAACTTGTTCATGTTTGCTCCCTTCCGCCGAACGTCCCCGCGGATCGTCGGCTCGTATTCTCGCCGACGCTTCCTGAAGGCCAGTGGGATCACGTTGGGCGGTCTGGCGGCGCCGCGACTTTGTTCGGCCAGAACGTTGAACGAAACGGAGCTTGGCCTACGAATGACCGTGCGAGGCGAAAGCCTCGTGCTTGCCGGGACGGCCCCGGGGAACCTTACGTTTGACGGCGTGGTCCCGGGAACCCTCGCGGTGCGAAGCACGTACAAAGCCGACGATCCCAAGTGCGTGGTCTACAAGGAGGGCGAGGACTATGTGGTTAACCTCGTCCAAGGAACCCTGGCCCGCACCGAGAATTCCAAGATGCCGGATTTCGCCAGGAACGTTCTCTACGGTCAGAAGGACTTCGACCACGGCAAGTTCCCCGGGTTCACGAACCACCCGTTCTTCGTGTGGGTCGATTACACGACAACGCATGGACAGCCCTGGGCCAAGGCGAACGACCAGACCCCTTTCCTGGCCAAGACCCGCGCCAGGCTCGCGGCGGGCGGCCCGTTCCGGATCGTCTCTTATGGAGACAGCATCACGGCAGGCGGTGAGGCGTCGGAACCCGACTTGCGGTTTCAGGCCATGTACGGCAAGTATTTGCAGGGGAAGTTTCCCAAGTCAAAAATTGAGGTCGAGGACGTCTCGATCTCCGGCTACTGTTCGATCCACGGAATTCAGTTGTGGGACGATTATCTCGGCAAGACCAAACCCGACCTGGTGCTGGTGGGCTGGGGCATGAACGACCATAACTTGCCTGGCGGCGGCGGGGTTGAGCCGGACGCGTTCCAGAAGAACCTGACGACCCTGGTCGAGATGATCCGGGACCGCAAAAATGCCGAGGTGATCCTGTTCTCCGCGTTTCCGCCCAATGACGACTGGCACTTCGGAACGCACCGAATGGGCCTCTTCGCCGACGCAACGAAGCAGGCGGCGATTGACGCGAAATGTGCGTATGTGGACGTCTATAACACCTGGAAGATGGTCCTGACGCGCAAGGACCAGTCGTCCTTGCTC
>JBDTIR010000317.1:0-6892 GCA_039936275.1 Isosphaeraceae bacterium
GGTCCGCCAAGGTCGGCGCAGGGCCTCCAAGACTGAGGGCCGCCGTCGTGGGAATATTCATTGGCAGTCGAGAACGGTCAATAACGACCAAAATCTGTCCAGAAGCGTCAGGCTTCTCACTTGCCAAACGATGCGCGGCATACCCGCCAGGCTGGTAAAGATTGACCCACCACTCCGACCCCTTCACCGGCAAGCGGTTCGCCCAGCGCACCGCCAAGCTCACTTCATCCAGTCGTTTCCCCAAGGGAGTAATCCGCCTTGGCGAACCAATCACAGGCCCCAGAACCGCCAGGCCGCGTGGAGGAAGCGAGGGGGTGTCGAGGCGATTATCGACCGCTGACAGAAACCAGAGCGTCGAGAGCCTGCGATCCGCCTCCCGACGCGCCGACGCCTCGGCGACGTTCCCTGTCAAGGTCAAGGTCGCCCGACCCGGATCAAACGCAACCTTGACGTCCCCGAGGCCAGGCGCATCCTTCAAGGTCGCGAGCGCCAGGGCTTCCCCTTGTTCGGCCGTCAACGAAGCGACCGGGCGCACGCCAACATACGGGTCGGGGCCGACGGAATCGGGATCATCCGCCGAGACGCCCGGCAACGGCGTTTCGGGCTCGGTCCGGAAATGGCCGCCGAGCCTGACAAACCCCGAAGCGTCGGCCTTCGCCCACTCCGCGACGTTGCCGAACGTATGAAAGAGGCCCCAGGGGTTCCCTTGAAACGTTGGATCGCTCCGCGCTGGCAGGGCAGGGGCCGTCGTGTCGGTCGCCAACGCGGGCTCTGGGCCGAGGAAGTTCGCCCCTTCGGAATGAGTCGGCTGGCCTCCCCACCAGAACGGGGTCGATTGCCCCGCTCTGGCCGCGAAATCCCATTCCTCCAGGGTTGGCAGACGGTAAACCAACCCCGAGTCGTCGGCCTTGCTCAAGCTCGACAGATAGGTTTGGGCCTGATTGGGCGTCAGATTGATCGCCGGTTGCGCATCGGCTTCCAGCACGAATTCATCAGAACGACCGGCCTGAGAATCATAATCATCCAGGCGTGATGCGACCTGCTTGATCGAGGCCTCGGTCGTCGCGATGGCAAAGGCCGCCTCTGGCGGTTTGGGTACAACCAGGACGAACCGGAACCCATCAGGGCCCGGGCCGGGCAGAGGGCCGGCCCCGCCTGGCGAGACGGAGAGCGGCCGTCCCCAGCCGAACGGACCGGGGTCGATCGCCGACTGTCCAGGCTTCGGAGTGGGGAAGTTGGCGATGGTCGCTTTCAGGAGGTTGCTCACGACCGCATTGGTCGCGGCGTCGATGACTTCGGCGTGAAGCCGGACCTCATCCGGTCTCAGGTTGCGCACCGAGGCGACCGGCACCAAAACCGCCAGGGTCCGCCCTCCAGGCCCTTGACCCGGTTCGACCGGGTGCGTCACCACCTGACCGTTCGGCAAGGTCACTCGAACGGCATACCGCTGCGACCCCTCGGGTGCCTCCCGCGCCCACCTGGTCACGGCGACGAGCCGGAATTGTTCGATCCCCGGACCTCGAAGCGGGTAATCCACGGCTAACCTGTCCCAGCGACTCAACTGGACCAAGGGCGCCGCCTCCACGGCGTTGGCGAGCAAGACGAACCCGATTAAGCTGAGAACTCGGCGAAGCAGTCTCATTGAATCGCTCCCAAAGAGCCAAAGGGCGAAACCGTTAGGTGATTGGCCGGACGGTTGATTCCAGCGTACCATAACAGTATGACGATGCAGGACCGGCCAGAAGTTTCTCCTCGGATCGCGTCCCAAAATCCAAAACGCATTGAGGTCCAACCACCGTGATGCCACCGTTTTACCGGATGCCGATCGTCTATCTGGCTGCTTTGGTTCTGGCGACCCTGGCCGTTGTTGCGTCGGTCGGCCGACGTCCGATTGCGACCGCGAACGTGCCAAACGCGCCCGAGATCGTCATCCATCCTCGCCCAGTACCTCAAAGCCCCGGGCCGCCGGACCCCGAGCCCAAAGACGGCATTCTCCGCACGGCCGACGGCCTGCGCCGCAAGGTCGTGGTCAAAGACCTCGGCGTCGTCTGCCGGAGCGAACCCCTGGGAGGTCATTCGGTTGGCCCGGATCTCGATTACTTCTCAATCCATTTTGTCTATGAAGAGTCGCCCGCGGACGACCCTCGGATGGTTCAAATCGGCCCGATGACGGGCCCCCCCTTGGGCTGGGTCTCTACCAACGCCGTCCTGGAATGGGACACTCGCCTGATGGCCAGGCCGACCCCAACGACCGGCCGCCCTCCGCTGGTCATCTACCGAGAGCGGATTTGCCTGGAAGCCGCCTTGCGTGAGACCAGATGCCCGGAGCACTCCGGCCCTTGCCCGATCCAGGGAGAAGAGCCCGGTGAATCGACCAACGGCCAGGCCGCGACCCTCAGTCTGCCCATCCTTGAGTCAGAGACCGTCGCGTTGCCCGACGGGGCGGCCTCCACAGTTTTCCAGGTGGCCAGCCTGGTCCGCGATCAGGCCCCGTTGGTCCCCACCGCCGCGCCGAACGCCGACGCGCTCCCCTTGTTGCGACGGATCTATGTGGCCTTTGCAATTGATACAACCGCATCAATGCAATCGTCGATCGACGCGGCCAGAACCGTGGCGGCCGCCTTGGTTGAGGACGCAACTCAACGATATCGTGATATAACCCTGCGTCTGGCCCTGGTCGAGTATCGTGACGAAGCGCCGTCCTACGGCTTTCGGGCCAGAATCGCCACGAGGTTCACCGATCCCGCCGGGTTCCGGATCGCGCTCGATCGGCTCAAGGCGGCGCGAGGCGGCGATGGTTCGGTTGATGAGTCGGTGCTGGCTGGTCTGGCGACAGCCTTGCCGGCCGCCCCTTCGGAACCGATTTCCGCCGATCATCTCGATTGGCCGACCGGACGCTCGGGCGACCTGGCCACCAAGATGCTCGTGCTTTTGGGAGACGCCCCCGACCACGCCAAGGACCTGCGCCAGACGCTCGAGCTGGCCGCACGCGCTCGAGATGCGAAGATCACCATCGCGACCGTTTCGCTCGATCGGGCCGACTTCTCGACCGACGAACGCAGACGTTATCAAGAGCACTGGCACGCACTGGCCGAAGGCTCGTTCCGGCCGCTCGATAAGGCGAACGGCTTCCAAAGGGTCGTACCGCCGGTCGAGTTGACCTTGGCCAAGGCCGGGGAACTGGCCCCTCGCTTGCAGGCGGTCATTGACGATCGGATCGAGCACGCCCGCAACCTCGCCGCCCTGGCCAAGGCCGAGGCTGAAGGGCGGTTGGCCGAATATGCAACCAGTCAAGGGTTCACGCTCGACCGGATCGCGCCGGTCCTGGTGGATCTGCACCGTGGCGAGCCCCAGCCCGAAGCCAGGCCAGACCCTCGCCACAACGGCCACAAGGCCCCTTCGGTGCGCCTGGGCTGGATCGCGGAAGATTGGGGTTCGGCCCCTTTGGTCACAGTCGAGGTCTTGATGTCGAGAGCGGAACTGGACCGCCTGATCGCTGAGTTGAGTGCGTTTCAGCAGGCTGCGCAAGAGAACGCTCGCGACCTGTCCGACCTGTTGCGCATCGGCACGGCCGCCGCATCGGGAGAGACCGCGTTTCTTGCCGTCGATCGCGGCGATCAGACCTTCGCCGACCACCTTCGGCACCGTCAAGGGCTTCCTCCCGCTCGCGCCGATAGTCTGCTCCACCGCAGCCAGGCTGACTTGCTCCAGGCCGACGACCTCTACCGATCAACCCTCGACGCCCGGCTGCGCCAGAGTATCGCCCAGCTCGTTCGTCGCCGCAACGCCCCTGACTGGGACGACCCCGCGCGCACCATTGACGGCCTGGCCCTCGTCTCCTACGAGTCGCTCGATTTCTGAAAAATCGTGCTCTTTGATGCCGTTCTTTCTGCCTCCGGGGGCCATTCTTACAAGATCAAGAATACAAAGGAATGACTATACAATTTGGTTTCGGCCATTTTTTTTGTGCTCATTCTTTATGGAGCATCGCATTCAAGGACGTCGTGAGCCTCTGTCCGATCGGGGATAATTGATAGACGATATACCTCCCCTGCCGGCGCGTCTCGACCAGGCAACCTTGGCGGAGCAGGGCAAGCTGGTGGCTGACCGCGGGCTGTGAGGGATTGTTCACGATGCCGCAGATTTCCCCAACGTTGAGCGGTCGTTGATCCAACTCGAAGAGAATCTGCAGCCGGGTCGGCGTCGTGACCAACCGTAATGTTGAAGCCACTTCGTGCGCGTTTTCGAGTGGCCCATTGACGTGGAACGACTCCGCGGCCGTCGCGAGCCGTGTCCGTGATTTGGCGTTACCGCCACGATGTTCCGTAGTCATCATGAACGCTTGCCTCTGAGAGTTGGAATATGATCGATCGGCGTTCAAGAGTTCTTGTTAGTGCAAATCCTACGCCGACTTTTAGCAACAAATTGCTCGTTAACATAAAAAGAATGATTTTTCTTACTTATTAATGAGATCATTCAATATAACGAGAGTACTCGTGTAATGGAAATAGTCCATTCCGTGTAGGTCCACCCATACCTGTTATCGGGTTTCATGTTCGACGAAATTGGAGAGTCCGTTCGGGGTGCGTGCTGGCCGGTCTCGGGGCGTGGGGCGTATGATGGAGTTGGCTCGACCAGGCCCAAAACGCAAAAGGGGTGGAACGCGCGGTGATTGAGCAGATTTACTACACGCAATGCCCGATCGGTTATGGCCTGGGGGCGAGCAACGGCTTCCAGATCAAGCGGCTCAGCGCGGGTTATCCGGTCTCGGGCGACTTCCGCCACCTGGGAATGCGGGCCTTCCTGCCCGGGGGCCGGACCCTGGCGCCGAACGTCTTGCGTTACCGCCGAGACGGCGACGTGGCCGAAGTCGCCTGCTTGACGCCCAGGGCCCGGGAGTACGAGACCGAGCGCGGCCTCTGGGGCCGTCCTGGAGGCCACTTCGCGCACGGTGTTCGTCTGCCTCCTGAAGCCTTGTTGAGCCTGGCCAACGGACCGGCGGGGCTCATCGACGCTCCGTTCTGGCGTCGAAGCGACCCGGAGCCAAGCCGCGGCCGTCCACCCGTTGAGATCTCGATTAAGCATGATGACCTGAATCCTTCTCGAATCTTTGCCTTGATGACGGCCCACGCTGAGGGCGTTGATCCGACGCTCCTGGCAACGCTCTTGACGGCCCTGGCCGCCGTGGTTCGTGAAGGTCGGACCCTCTTCCTGATCGACGAACCAGAGCGGCTTCCCGGGCGGATCGCGCTCTTGACGTTCGCCTTCCCGGCGTCGATGCGCTCGGCCCTGACCTTCTCCACCTACCATGACCGCCCCGAGGAGTTGCCCGGGTTCCGGATTCAAGGGACTGCGCCGGCCGCTCGACCCAACCGGGCCGTCCTGGTCGGTCTCGGGGTCGTCGCCGACCTGACCACGGTCACCTTCGAGCCCCGTGTTGAGCCGGCCCCCTGGGCTTTGACCCTGGCCGGTTGGCTCACCCAAGGGGGCAAGGACGACGAGCAGGCTTGGACCAAGACCGAGGCCCGCGCCGCCAGAGCGCGAGTCTCCGGTTCGTCCAGATCAGGCTGGTCCGACGCCTGGCTTGATCGCCTGATCGCCTTCCAGGACGGCTGCCGGGTTCCCGCGACCCTGCCGAACGATGCGGTCGGTTGGACTCGCCTGGCAGATCTAGCCGGTTGGTCTGGTCGTGCAGGGTTGGCCGATGAGTGGTTGATACGAGGGCCGTCCTGGTGGAAGGAAGCCGTTAGCTCGGCCCCGTTGCCCGAAGCCCGGGCCGCTTTGGTGGCCCACGGCTCACTCCGAGAAGCCTGGGCAGGGCCGAAAGGGCTCGCACCCGCCTGGGGCGAGACCGTCGCCGCCTGGTTCGCCCCGGCCAGTGCGGAGGAGCGGTTCTCGGCCGCCCTGGCGTTCTTACGGGCCGCTCCAGGTTCGGCCAGACTCCCCTGGCTTCATGCGTTTCTTCAGGCGATGCCCGGCCCGATCGCCGCCGAGAGCCTCGATCGGCTCAAAACGGGCAGGTCGATCGACCCGACCTTACTCCTGCCGATGGAAGTCCGCGCCGCCGTCGCCTCGGTCGTCAATGGAACGGGCGACGCACGCTTGCGCGACGTGCTCGCCCGCGCCTTCGATGCGCCAAACGCCCTGGAAGCCGTACTCGACGCGCTCGGCTCTGAGGTCAACAACCAGCCGGAGGCGATCGGCCCATTGGCAATCGTCTTGGCCGATGCGCTCGACGCCAGCCACGATTCCGCATGTGACGCCGTCCGATCCTGGACCTTACGGCGAGACGACGCCGACGCCTGGCTTGCGCCTCATCTTCGCCGTTTGTTCGCGTCTCCAGACTTGATCGACTCCTGGCGAATCTTGCGCGACCGGACCCCCAACGATCTTCAGTCGATGCTCGCGTGCTCCGTTCTGGCCGTGGCCCAGGACCCGACGTTGCCTGGAGAGGTCTTCCGCTGGGGGGTGGATGACTTGCTCTTGAGCATTGACGAGTCGCGTCGGCCACGCGATCCAGACTGGCCGAACCTCTACCTGTCGAAGGTCTCCGGCCTGGAACTGGTTCATGGCCTGTTCTCGAAACGGCGACGTCAGCCCGAAGTCAGGCGCTGGCTCGACGCGGCCAGAACGCGGGGTGAACTCTCCGCCGAAGGGCTCGCCAGGCTCGACCGTTGCCGAGACTATGTCCGCGCCTTGACCTCTGGCCAGGCGGAGTCGTTGCTGGGCGTGGCCTTGCCTGACGTCACCGCTCGCGAGCAAGGAACGCTGCTGGGCGAGCTGGTGTCGCGTCTCGGTCACACCTCGCCGGACGGCCTGTTTCTTTGCTTGGATGCATGCATTAATGCCTGGCCGGACGCCTTCCAACCACGGGCCCCCGGGCTGGCCAGCC
>JBDTIR010000318.1:0-3530 GCA_039936275.1 Isosphaeraceae bacterium
TGTACGCTGTCGGCCGTTATCGTTTCGCCGCGTTCGGTTTTATTAGGTTGGATCCGGAGCGGTTTGCGTTCTCCTCTTGAGTTCCCTCAAGTCGGCAACGGAGCACACCATGAAGAGAAAATCTCGCGAATTCCGCCCGGCCGCGTTGGAAGGCACCCATCAGCTTGAGGACCGGGTCGTCCTGAGCCAGTTCGGCGCGATGCAGATCGGCTCGTTTCAACAGTCCCAAGGGATCAGTCAGAACGAGATCAACCGGGGCCTGCGGGACGTAAACCGGGCCTTCACGCAGTTGTCCAACGCCTACTCGCGAGCCTTCAACGCCTCGCTCCGCACCGTCAGCGGGTCTGGCCAATTGGCCGACAGCGGGTTTAACGATCGTCAGGTGGACCTGCTCAACCAGCGGCTCCTCAAGGTGGTCTCCCGCTTGCCCAACGGCATTCAGGACGTCGGTTCCGAGGTGACAGGAATCACCGATTCGTTGCGCGATGATTTGAACAGTATCAACAGTGTCAATCGCACCGACGGCCCCGGTCCGATCGCCGACGCCGCCAGGTCCGCTCATGATGCGATCCTCAGCGCTCGGGGCCAGGTCCAGGGCGTCCTTCAGAATTACATCTACGGTGGTGGGGAGAATGGCACCCCTCCGCCGACTGACAACGGCCCTCCGCCGACTGACAACGGCTCTCCGCCGACTGACAACGCCCCTCCGGTTGAACAGTCCTACTGGATCAGCCAGAGCCAGATTAACCGTGGCCTGCGCGACGTGAACCGGGCCTTCACGCAGTTGTCCAACGCCTACTCGCACGCCTTCAACGCCTCGCTCCGCACCGTCGACGGGTCTGGCCAATTGGCCGACAGCGGGTTTAACGATCATCAGGTGGACTTGCTCAACCAGCGGCTCTTCCGGGTGATCTCCCGGGTGCCCCACGCTGTCGATGATATCGGTTCCGACGTGACAGGAATCACCGATTCGCTGCGCGGCGATTTGAACAGTATCGACAGTGTCAATCGCGCCAGCGGCCCCGATTCGATCGCCGTCGCCGCCAGGTCCGCTCACGATGCAATCCTCAGCGCTCGGGGCCAGGTCCAGAGCCTCCTCCACGATTACATCGCCAGCGGTGTGCAGGATGGCTCTTTCGTGATCCGTTAAGATCCGCCTTCCAATGGCCGCCCGGACGACGACGCCGGGCGGCCTTTGGCCCTGCGCCCAGAAGGTTCGGAGTGCCGTCGGTCGTGATCGAGCCGCGCACTCCCGAGGGTCAATCCGGGATCAGGACCGGGTCGGGCGGTGCCCTCTTGAGGCCGCCCCGCGCCTGGGGGATAATCGCCCGTTCGGAAACCTGCCCCAACGCCCCGGATCGACCATCCAACGGAGACTTGCTCGTGCTTGTCCGCCTCTTCCGACCTTTTCTGGCCGCGTCCTTGTTCCTGGTCTTGACCACGGCGGCCAACGCCGCCGACCGGATCAAGGAGATGCAAAATGATTACGTGGCCCGCAAGGCCGAGAAGGTCGACAGGGCCTACCATTTCGGCTCGCAAGGGCCGGGCAACATCTTCTCGAACCACGCCAGCCACTCCAACCGCTTGATCCCCGTCTACGCCTTCGGCCGTAAGGTTGACCTCTCGTCCGTCACCGGCAAAAACAGCCGATATCGCGACGCCGAGAAGATTCGCGAACTCTACGGCGTCTTGCCCGAGAACACCCTCAACCCCGACGCGGACTACGCCGATCAGAGCGACCTCTACCGCGTGCAAAAAGAGGCCGTCGCCCGAGGGGCCAAATACATGTTCACCGTCTGGTTCGACGGCATGGACTGGCACTCCACCCGCGCCGCCGCGATCGTCAAGACGGGCAAGGTCTACAACGAGGGCAAGGGCTCCGGCCTCAATTTCCAGGACTACAAGGCTGACGACTCGGCGCAGTACGGCTTTGTCGTGACCAGCCCCACCCGGGCGAGTGCCAAGACCAACGTTGATACTCAGACGGTCTCGATCCCCAAAGACATCCCGGGCGGCGGCTACGACGCCCAGATCGCCGGCCCGAATCCCTGGGCTGAAGGGCCTCTGAAGGCCCCCGGCTACCTCAAAGGGCAGAGCGGCAACGAGGCCGACAAGGCCGGCGTCGAGGCCGTCGGCCGGGTCCGCCACGCCTACACCGACAGCTCGCAGAGCGCCGCCGAGTACGCCAGCGGCGTCAAATCGTACAACGCGAGCGTCAACGTCACCGACGACGGTCGGTTCGTGCCCACGTTGTTCCATCAGCTCCAGGAGAAAGGTTGGAAGGTTGGCACCGCCACGAGCGTCCCGTTCGATCACGTCTCGCCCGCCGCGATGTACGCGCATAACGTTCACCGAGACGACTATCAAGACCTTGGCCGCGACATGCTCGGCCTGCCCGGAATCACCCGGGAGACCGGCAAGGACGACCTCCACCCCGGTCTCGACGTGGTCATGGGCACCGGCTACAACCGCACTGTTCCCGATAGCGGCATGAAAGGCCAGGGGAAGAACGCGGCCAAAGGTCAGAACATGTATATCGCCGACGCCGACCTCAAGGCGATCAACGTCAAGCACGGCGGCAAATACGTCGTGGCGACCACCCGGGCCAAGGTCAACGGTGCCTATTCGCTCCACGAGGCCGCCGAGGAAGCCGCCCGCGACGGCCACCGCCTCTTCGCCTTCTACGGCACGAACGTCTACCATCTTCCGTTCCAAACCGCCGACGGCAATTTCGATCCGGCCAACGATCTGAACGGGAAGGCCGAGAGCTACACCAAGGACGACCTCAACGAGAACCCGACCCTCGCCGACATGACCAGGGCTGCCCTCAAGGTCCTCAGCGCCAAGCCTGGTCACCCCTTCGCCCTGTTCGTCGAAGCCGGCGACGTCGATTCCGGCCTCCACGCCAACAACCTTGACAACGCCATCGGCGCCATCTACAGCGGCGAGGCCGCCGTGCAGGCCATCATCGACTGGGTCGAGAAGAACAGCAACTGGGATGAATCGGCCTTGATCGTCACCGCCGACCACGGCCACTACCTCGTCATCGACGACGCCGAGGAACTCGCGGGCTCAAAGAGCAAAGGGCAGTAAAGCGACCGCCTTCTGAAACGTGATTGATTCGCCGTACAGAATCATTATACCCGCAGATGAACACGGATTTGTTTGGATGGCATCCTGGTTAATCTGAGCTGAGTCTGTGTTCATCCGTGGCTCAACCCTTCCCCGATGCTGGGCAAAGGCCGAGTTTTCCCATGTCTCACCATTGTCGTCGCGGTTTTACCTTGATCGAGCTGTTGGTCGTGATCGCGATCATCGGCGTCTTGATCGCCTTGCTCTTGCCGGCCGTGCAAGCGGCGCGTGAGGCCGCAAGGCGGGCGCAATGCCTGAACAACCTCAAGCAAATCGGCCTGGCCTTGCACAATTTCGAAGCAAGCCAGGGGTTCTTCCCCCCGTCTGGCATCCGCGCCACCGGGGCCTGCCGCCTGTTGAACGTCAATGTGGATCAAAGGGGCCAACCCTATCCGTTG
>JBDTIR010000319.1:0-3607 GCA_039936275.1 Isosphaeraceae bacterium
CATCGGACTTCAAGGGCAGGAATCGAACCTGCGGACCACTTGATTCAAAGTCAGGGATTTCTGCTAGCAGAAACGACCTTCGATCGCGGTTTGGGTCCTCAAAGAGCGGAAGGAGAGGGAGTTGAACCCTCAAGGCTTATCGCTCGCCCGAGTTCGAGTCGGGTGCCGTCGCCAATCGGCTTGTCCTTCCGTTCAACAATCAGCACCGGGGGCAGGAATCGAACCTGCGATCTCCTCTTTAACAGAGAGGTACATGAACCAACTCATGCATCCCCGGTTTTGATCCAGATCAATATCATGAATCGTATTTGTCAAAGTGCCCAGCGGGAGTCGAACCCGCGCTTCCGCCCTGGCAAGGCGGTAGGCCCCCGTTACATCATGGGCACGTTGAACCGACACCGGATTGTCAAAGAAATCGAAACTCGCGTGAATTGATTGATGGGGTCGGAGGGATTCGAACCCCCACCTCCCGGCTTAAAAGGCCGATGTGCCGCCCTTACACCACGACCCCGATTGGTCTCGATTCGGGGCCGTGCGTTTGATCCAGATCATTGCAATACCTCCAGTTCAATTCAGTCCAGGTCGGGACGGCCGGATTCGAACCGGCGATCTCCTGCTCCCAAGGCAGGCGGATTGCCAGACTTTCCTACATCCCGGCGACATTGCACAAAAAAAGGCACGGTGGTCGAGTGACACCGGGCCCGGCGAACCATCAATAGGTTACGTTGGCCGGATGTCACAAGCGCAAGGGGGCGAAATGTCGCGCGTTCGCCGGTTGGCGGACGTCGTAACAATCGCATAGGCGTGTTTGTGAATAACTCAATAATCCGGAAAACATGTCAAACTCGATGGTTCGCTGTGTGATTCGATATTGATGGGCCCGACCGCCAATGGCCGTGGTCTCACGTCGCATTACTCTTGTAGACGCGGGAGACGCCCGGGAAGTTCGCGCGGATTCGGAAATTATGGACTTCGCCAGAACAAGAGGCTTGCGATTCCAGAGCCGGGCGGCGTCAATAGACGGAACGACGAGGCGGACCAGTGCGGAGGCTTCGAACCGTCGCTACCCTCTATTGATTTGAGGAGCTGATGCAGTACCGCTATCTTCAGACCCGAGGCGCACTCAACGACGCCGGATCGTCGGCCCTCGCCGGTCGGGCCTCCAGGTCTGGGACAACCGCGAACTGGCGAGGCCAGCAGGTTCCGTCCTGGTTGCTGGACCTCATGCCCGAGAGCCTTGTGCGTGAGGAACTCGCCGTCCCGATCGCCGCCGAGGGCGAGAGGGTCGTCTTCGCGGTCATTGACGTGGGCGACATCGCCTTGGCCGACAAGCTCTCCTTCGTCCTCGCTCGCGAGGTCCGGCTGATTTCGGCATCGGCCTCGGAGATCAGCGCCTTCATCGATCAGGTCTACGGGCCCGCGGGACCGGAAACAGAGTCGGTCGACTCGATGCTTCAGGACTTCACCCCCGACGCCGACGACGTCGACATGGGCCTCTCCACCGCACCGTCCGCACCACCGCCCAGTCCACGCGCCGGCCGAGAATGGCGTGCTCGAAGTCAAGAACTCAGTCTGGCGCAAACGCGACGATCCGGATCGCCTGGCTTCGATCCCGTCTCCGGCCTTGATCTGATCCGCCCCTTGGGAGAACTCGGTGTGTTGACCTATGTCGTGGAGGAAGGCCAGCGGGTCTTGATGCGTCGGCCCAACGGCTCGATCGTGATCGTTGCCGGGCCGAAACGCCTCTGGCGAGGGTGGAACACGTTTCAGGCGATGTTTCACCACGTCGCCCACCCTGGCGAATACCTGATCGTCCGCTACCGAGACGGCCGGCAGGACCATCTTCCAGGCCCCGCCGATCTCTGGTTCGACCCGCGGATTCATCAAGACGTCGCCCGCGAGGACGCCCTTCAGGTCGCCGCCAAGGAAGCGGTCGTCGTCTACAGCAGCAAGGACGGCGGCGCTGCCGTCCAGCGCCGGATCGAACACGGTCCCACCCTGTTCACCCCGCGACCTGGTGAGTGGTTACACACGTTTTCCTGGCATGCGTCTAAAGGCGGTTCGCAAGGGCTCCGCAAGGTAGCGCACGGCCTGGTCTTCCAGAAACTCTGGTTGATGCCCGACCAGATGTATCATGACGTCGCCGACGTCCGCACGGCCGACGACGCGGTTTTGACGATCCGCCTGATGATCTTCTTCGAGTTGCTGGACATCGAGCGGATGCTCGAGTCAAGCCACGACCCGATCGGCGACTTCGTCAACGCGGCCACCAGCGACGTGGTTGACTTCACCGGCAGGCACGACTTCGAGTCGTTCAAGCAAAACACCGACCGGCTTAACGAACTGGAGACCTACCGCCAGCTTGTCGGCCGTGCCGGCCAGTGCGGCTACCGGATCAACAAGGTCGTCTATCGAGGATACGGAGCGCCCACGAGGCTCCAGCAGATGCACGACCAGGCCATTGAGGCCAGGACGAAGCTCCAGCTTGAACGCGCCACCGAACAGCAGTCGCAAGACCTGGAAGACGATCGACTCGACAGCCAGCTTGCCAGGGCCACCAAAAGGCGTCGTGAGCAAGCCTCGGAGGTCGAGCACGATCTGGCCCTGGGGGTCAAGAAACAGGAGGCCGGGCTCCGCAACCAGGAGGCAAAGCGTGTCTTCTTGCGCGAACAAGACCGGCTCGAAGCCGAGCAGCAAGAGCGGTTCCAGGGGCAGCAGGACGAACGCCAGCGCGCCCATTTCGCCGCCTTGCGCGAGATGGGCGTCGACCTGACGGCCTACCTGACCCAGGGGCGCGCCGACCGGGTCATCGAGCTTCGAGGGTCGAACGGCTCGGCCCACGTTCACCTTGACCCGGCGCGTCATCCGAGAAATGAATCATAAACGACCATCAACCCTCGTTTGCAAAGGGTGCTTACCTCCTCAATGATCGCCCTGGTGCCTGACGAACTTCTGGGCCCGCTTGCCCATGATGTCGCCCGCGTAGATGTTGCCCTTGGAGTCCAGGGCCATGCCGTGGACCCAGTTGCAGTCGCCAGGCTCTTCGTGGCCGTTGGTCCCCTTGGGGACCGTCCAGAGTTGGAGCATGGTCCCTTCCGGGCTGAACTTCATGAAGACCTGGTCCTTGGGCGGGCAACCCAGGGCGAGGTCGGTCAATCGCCAGGGCATCGGTGATGAGCCGCAGACCCAGAGTTCGTCGTCCTTGGTCATCCAGAACCCCCAAGGGACGATCCGGTCACGCCACTCGGACAGGAATGCGCCGGTCTGGTCGAAGACCTGGATCCGCGCGTTGTTGCGGTCGGCGACGTAGAGCCGCCCTTTCGAGTCGATCGCGATGGCGTGCGGCAGGCTGAACTCGCCAGGGGAGACGCCCAGCTCGCCCCAGCTCTTGACGAACTTGCCGTCTTTGTCGAAGTGGACGATCCGGTTATTGCCGTAGCCGTCGGAGACGAAGACCTCGCCGTCGGGGGTGATCGCCATGTCGGTCGGCTGGTTCAGGTGGGTCTCGTCGCAGCCTGCCACGCCCCGAGTGCCCAGAGTCTTGAGCAGCTTGCCTGCCGGAGTAAATTGCATCACGACATGATAACCAATATCGGACAGCCAGACG
>JBDTIR010000320.1:0-8976 GCA_039936275.1 Isosphaeraceae bacterium
CAGCGCCGAAAACTCGGCGCTGGATCGGCACAACTCCTTGCTATCAACAAGTCTGAGTGCGCCGAAGCCTCGGGTGTCGAAGTGCCGAAACTGTCAACTCGCTCGCCTCCCCAATGCGACAGTCCCTGGATCAAAACTCTACTTTGTACTTTTCAGTCATCTTTCGGCGCGTGTCGGCGATGGAGATCTGGATGGTCTGCCAGACCTTGTCGAGTTCAACGTCCATGACGGCGTTGGATTGCTTCTTGATGACCTCGGCCTCGGCGGCGCGGCCGGGACCGACGGAACCGACGCCGTAACCGACCCCATACCCGCCGTAGTAGCCGCCGGCGGTGCCGGCGATCCGATGGGCTTGGTCCTTGACGTTGGTGTGGATTCCCAGGGACATCTCTCGAAAGGTCCGGGCGACCGTGGAGCCCCAATCGAGCAAGTCGCTGTCAATGTTGAGGATGGGCAGTTCCTCGATCTGCTTGGCGGCGCGGTCGTACCAGAGATTCTGTGTGCGCCGCGAACTGGCCTTCTGGGTCCTGAGCGACTGGGTGATATCGACGACCGCAAGGAAATAGCCCTTGCTGGCTTTCAGGACCGTGTCGGCCGGAGTGGCCGGCGGGGGTTCTGCGGGGGGCTCGGCCTTGGCGCTGGCTTCCGCGTTGTCGTCCTCGTTCGGGGTGGCGCCGTAGGAGCCGTGGGCCGAGAGCCTCGGGGCGGTGACGACGCTCAGGACGCGAGCGACGTCGGCCTTCGACAACCGGCCGGTCATGGTCAGGATGTTCCCCTTGGCCTCGGTGGTCCAGGTCTTGATCTCGCTTAGCTCCGCGCCATAGTCTGCCAGAAGGTCCAGGACGATCGGCTTGATCTGGGATGCGTAGGTACTGACGGGTTCCTCGAACTCGACTCGAAGGGTCCCCTGGATCGTTTCCTTGACGTCTACCTGGATCAAGGCCGATTTGGCCGTGGCGAGTCGTTGGGCGACCAGATCAGCCGATCCCTTGGCGTTCTTGGCGCGATCGGCGGATCGGAGCCAGACCTCGGCATGTTTCGGAGAGATGGCGCGGGCCAGGTTGACGGCCAGCACGATCGGGGTGCCGCCGTTGGCGCGATAGACGGCCAGGTCGGCCCAGCCTGGCGGGAAGGTCCGTGGCTTGGCCAGGGTCTTGACGATCCAGCCCGCCATCGCCTGGCGGTCGGCCGGGGCGGCGAACCCGATGATCCGGTTCGGGAACGAGAAGAGGTAGAAATTGCGCGGGGTCCAGGCAACGTTCTGCGTCTCCAGTTGCTCGACATAGCCCCCTTCTCGGCTCGCCAGGGTTGAGAGCTTCGGCACCGAACCCCGAGACTCGGCCATGCCGATCTTCCAGTGTACGTTGAGCGAGTCGAGGTCCACCCCCGCAGCCATAGCTAGCCTCGCCATGTCGTTCGAGAGGCCAAAGACGCCCGTGGGTCGATCTCCGACCGTTTCCCGCCAGTTCTCCCGGCGGCCGAGCGGACTGTCGAGCAGTTGGTCGGTATTGATCAGGAGCAAAATATTGGCCTGATCCGGGATGCGCTTCATCAACTCATCAAACGGTTTGCCCGCCGCCCACGCCGGATTGGCCAGTGTGGCCAGACCAATCAGCACGAACACCCATTGATGCCAAGGCTTCATCATGATTGTGCCTTTAAACTTTAAATCGAAACGGAAAACGAAAGTTTGGGAATACCAATGGTGGCGAAATAGTATCAGTTCAAGAGGGGCCACGGAAGCGGTTGGCGGGTTTGTTTGAAAAATTCTCATATATTATAGTGTGTGATATTTGATTTGTGAACGGCGTACATCACACGCCCTGCCAAGGCTAAACGGCGTCATTGCTCCTTCGATCACCAGCAAAGAACGATCGATCAGGAGGACGGCTTCGACCCGCCTATTCGCGAACTTCGGCTTCTGGTATGGTGCGGGCCGTCGCGAAAACAAGAGGAAAAAGGCCGGCCCCGTGGTTCTTGCGGGGTGGGCCCGGCGGTTCCAAACGGGATTGGGGGCCGAGGTCGCATGAAGCCAAGGTTGGCGAGGCGGCCGCGCGTCCGGGCGCGGCGAGGGGCGGAGGAGTTCGCGTCGATGGCGAGGCCCTTGGTGCGGCCGTCGCCAAGGTCGGCGATGTTCTTTCCGCTGGTGATGCTGGTCGCGGTCCTGCCCGGATTGTACGCCCTGCGCAACTGGGACCTGACGCCGCCAGGCCCCTGGTGGGGCTTGCGCGGCCTGGCTGTGCTTGAGGGGCGGCTGCTCGATCAGCTCGGCGCGTTGCCGAGCATGGGACCGCCTTCGGAGGCCAGAATGTTCCAGGCCGTGGCGCTGCAACCCCCGTTGTACGCCTGGCTTGAGGCTGCGGCCTTGTTTCTCAGCGGCGATCAGGCCCCGTTGGCGACGGTCTTGCCCAGTTACGCGGCGGGCGTGCTGGTGGTGATGCTGGTTTACTGGCACGGCCGGCTCTGGCGAGGGGCGGGCCTCGGCCTGACGGCCGCGGTGCTCACCGGGTTTAACCGCGACCTCTTGGTTCAGATGCAGCAGGCGACCCCCTCAACGCTCGGCCTGGCCGGCTTGTTGGCGACCTTGCTTGCCTACGGCTACCATCTGCGCAACGACGACGGTCGGCGAATCGGCTGGATCATGCTCGGCGGCCTGGCCCTGGGGCTCTCGCTTCTGACCATCGGCGGCTTTGCCTTGCTGGCTGTGCCGGTGATCTTGCTGCACCTGGGAGCGATCGCGCCGGCTCCTACGACCCGTCGAGCGGCCTTGGGACGTTGGTGGCGTCCCTGGCGAGACACCCCCAACCTGGTCGCGGTCGCGGTCATTCTGATGATCGGCCTGGCGATGGCCGCCCCCTGGCACGTTATGATGGCCCGCCGCCACGGCGAGCTGTTCCTCAACAACTTGCTGGCGGCTCCGCAAACCTTCGGAACGAGCTACCAGGGGTTGATGGTCAGACTGCTTGACCTGGCCCCGGCAACGCTGCCTTTGGGGCTCTTTGCCGCAGTCCGAGCGGTCCGACGCGCCCTGGTGGCCGAGGAAGACGACCCCGCGACCGTCGGCGGGGCGTTCTGGGTCGTCTGGCTGGCAGTCGGGGCTCTGGCGCCCGCGGCCTTGCCGCACGGCCCGAGACCGGCGCTCAACCTGTTCCTGCTGGTCCCCTTGAACCTCCTGGCGGCGCAGGCGATCACCGACCTGGCCGGCCGTCGGATTCCGGCTCGGGCCGTCGTCTGGCTCGCCCCGGCGACCGCCTGCTCCATGACCTGGTGGTTCAGTTCGGAGTTGCGGCACGCCGTCGAGACCCTGGCCCAGGGGCACCGGCCGAGTTCGACGACCGCCCTCGGCCTGCATCTGGGGCTCGACCTGATTCTCGCCTTGGCCATCGCCACCCGAGGGCTCGACCGCTGGGCTCGCCGCAGAGACGACCGCCGACGCTTGGTCCTGGGCGCGTTTCTGGGCGCGGTGGTCGCCGTCACGGTCGCCTCCGGCTTACGCGAAGTCGGGTTCCGGCACCGTGAGACGTCCGACCTGCTCGCCCTCCGCGAAGCGGTCTTGCGCCGACATCAAGAACACCCGTTCACGCTCCTGGCCGTGGTCGGGCCGCCCACCGGTGGCCCCTGGGCGACCGATCATCACCACCAAGGTCGCGCCCACAGGCCGACCGGCCCCCTTCCTGGCGGCCGGCTCCGGTTCGTGCTTCGCGCCACGTTGCCCCATCTGGCCCAGCTTGATCTGGCTCGCGCCGACGAGCTGCTCAGCCTGCCCGACGGCCGCCGCCTGGTGATCCTGGCCGGCGCGTCCGAGCGCCTCCCTTACGCGGTCCAGTCTCGCCTCGGCCTTGAGGCCATCCACCCGGGCCGCGCCGGCGTGCTCGACGCCTTCGCCTCTGGCGACCGTGATCGCCCGCCCGCCAACATGGCGAGGTCAGGACGAGACGGGCTTGATCGCCCCAGGTGATTCTTAAACGACGGCCCAACTATTTCCCATCGACTTGACGAACCCAAGACGTGGTAAGTTGTTTCTGTGCAAGGAAAAACAGCGACTCCTCAGGTTCGCTCGATAGTACGGCATCTTGGGTCATTGGGATCGAATGCCCTGCTGGTGGATCCTGGTCAGATCGAATTGTCAAGGAACAACGACGCATGAGCGCCGATGGTCGTCATCGATTCGAGTGATCCGGGATTCCACGAGAAGGCCGAAAAAATCCCGAACGATGACCTCAAAGCGTGCGATTGATGAGAGACGTGGCAGACCGATGTCACGTAGACGTCCAGTCCAAGGTTTCCCAGTATACGATACGCAGACAGTCGGGGGCGGCGGTCCCACATTCAGACCCTCGCGAACTGCGAATCGGGAGGGCGAAGCGATTTCCGCTCCGCCCTCCCGATTTGGGTTGTCCGACGTTGTTGCGATTCGGTCGGGTGTGATCTTAAATGCCCGTGAACGGTGGAATTATCGAATGATCCCGTAGCCCGGCATATAGTAGCCGGAGATGGTGGAACTGCCGCCGGGGAAGCCCAGAGTGTTCGTCGGGTTCACGCCGCCATAGCCGCTATAGCCGCCATAACTGGGGGTGTAACCGCGATACCCCGAGCTATAGCTCTGGTAGCCCGAGCCGTAGCCTGGATAACCATAGCCATAGGAACTGCTGTAGCCTGGATAGCCATACGAGCTGCGGTAGCTGTATGAACTACCGTAGCCTGGATAGCCATAGCTGTAAGAGCTGGCGTAGCCCGGATACCCCAGACCGTAGCCCGAACCGTAGCCGCCGTAACCCAGGCCGTAGCCCGAACCGTAACCGCCGTAGCCCGAGCCGTAACCGCCGTAGCCCATACCGTAGCCGCCAATGCCGGTGCCGATGCTCAGTTGGAACCCTCGGCCAAAACCGCGAAATTGGGCCTGGGCCGGAGTGGCGTCGATGCCCAGGACGCCGACGATCGTCAGGAGACCCGCCAGGGTCGCCGCCCTCGGTATCAGTCGCATGGGTGCGTTCCTCAAAAAAAGGGGGCCGGTCTTTGCCTCGGCGTCCATCCATTGGGAGTCAAGGCCGACCCCTTTGATGTCTTTGGCTTGAGGATGCCGAGATCCCTTACCATGGAACTCTATGCACGATTCATGCCAAATTGACATTTGGACGTCTCGATAGATCACCTTATCTCAGAAACTCCTCATAGGGAATCCGGTCCAGTTCGCGGCCGTCGAGGACCAAGGGGATCGACTGACCCGGACCAAAGGGCTCGACGCGGCCATAACGACCACGGCCGTCCTCGATCCCGGGCTCGGTGTGGACCAGGATCCGACGGCCAAGCACGTCGGCCACCCAGTACACCGGTACGAATGCCTGCGCGTACTGTTCGCGTTTCTCGCCCAGGTCCTTTGGCAGGCTGGTGACGGAAATCTCGATCAGCATGCCGATGTCGGCCGCCCCCGGGTGACGGCTGGCCCGCAAGTAATCGTACGGTTCGCCGCGCACCACCGCGATGTCGGGCATCGGGGCGCTCCGCTCGTTCAGGCGGATGGGGTTCTCGGGCCAGAGTAGCCGGCCTGAAGGCAGCCGGCGGTTCAGGGCCTGGTGGATCATCACGGAGAACACGGCATGCGGCACGATCTTGGCCATCGCCTCATAGATCCTTCCATTCCAGAGATAGACCCGGCTCTTGGTCGGGATCAGGCCCAGCTCGATCATCTGGAAAAACACGTCGGTCATGAGGTCGAAGGGCCGAGGCCCGGCTTCGGCCACATCATGGACTTCGGCCACGGTCGCCATGCGCGTCTCCGGTTTCTCGGTTTTGAAATCGGCGGCGACCTACAAGAAATAAGGCCGCCGCCGCATCAGGATTCTGGGCGGATCGCCAGGCAATCCCTGGATTGCCTGGCAAATTCTTGCTCAGGCTGGCCGCGCATAGGCCAGGGTCAACAGGCTGTAGGCGGTGACGAGGTTGGGGTCTCCTTCCATGAAGCTGTCGGCCTTGTTGACCCAACTGCCGTTGTCGTTCTGACGTTTGGCGAGGGCCTTGACGACGTCGGCTCGCCAGTCATGGGCCTTGCCGGACGCATCGGTGAACATCGGCTCGCCAAGCATGGACATGGCCTTGGCGAAGACCTGGTAATAATAGAACAGGCCCTTCTGGCCCAGCCCGGGGTTCTCGTCGAGGGTGTAGTTCCTGGCGATGTAATCTCGCGCGGCCTTGACGCGGGGGTCGTTCTTGGAGAGCCCTGCGTAGATCATGCTCTTGAGCCCGGCATAGGTCATCCCCGCATAAGAGCGCAGGCCGCCGTCGTCGGTCGTTCCGGCGAAGCTCTGGCCGCCTTTCGCGGCGGTGTAAATAAACCCGCCGTCGTTGATCTTGTCGGCCCAGGGTTGATCGTTGAACTCGCTCTTGAGGTTCTGGCACCTCGACACGAAAATCAGGGCCTTTTGCAAGGCCGGATCATCGGCCGGCAACCCTGTGTCGCGCAGGGCTTCGATCATGAACGAGGTGTTGGACAGGTCGGGCCGGTCGTTCTTGCCGCCGTAGCCCGCGCCGCCGTAGTAGGCGTCCTCGCGGTTTTTACCCTCTGCGTCGTCCCACTGCATCCGCTTGAGGAAGTCTTGCCCCCCCTTGATGAACGCATCGTACCGGCCGTCGGTTCGGGCGTTGGCCTCGTGGAAGGCCATCAGAGCCACCGCGGTTGCGTAATTGGCGTGCGAGGCCTCTGACAGCCCCCCTTTGTCGCCGATGAACTGCTCCAGGAACCCCAGGGCCTTTGTGACCGCTGGCTCGCCAGCCGCGACCCGTCCCGAACGGAGTAGGGCCGTCACGACCAACGCGGTAATCCCGGGCTCCCGACGCTCAGGCGACCAGGCCCCGCTGGCGTCCTGTCGAGGTCGAAGAAACTCGACCCCCTTCCGCGTTAATTCCCCGGCCGAGCGGGCCTCCTCAGCCCCAACCGCGAACGGACCCAGCCGATCCGCCAGGGCCAGAAGTCCGAACGCGCCCACGCCCTGACCAAGAAACCGACGACGGGAAGACGGAGTTGAGATCATGAAATTCCTTTGCGTTGAATTGGGAAGAATGCCTTTCCCTCTCGAATTCGAAGGTTCGAATCAAAGGAGGTTCCCGACTCTTTCATTCTGCCAGGCTGACATCCTTCGGACTCCAGTCATTATAGTCGCCCGACGGTCCCCCAACGAGCCTTGTGGCCGTCTCGGCCGCCCTACATTCAGACGTTGCAACCCTCCTGCCGTCGAGGTCTATTTCCTTGAGAGCGTGACCGCCCCATGACTTTCCAACTGCAAGGCGTCGGAGTTGAGGAAGGCCTTGGCGTCGGGCTCGCGTTTGAGGTAGGCGTCCCAGAAGGCCAGGGTCGCGGTCTTGACGTAGCCGAAAATGGCCTTCTGGTCGGCGCGTTGGTTTGGCCCTCGGTCCGCGAACCGCTTGCGGAGAAGGGCCTTTTGCGCTTCGGTTAGACGTTTTCCGGTCCCAGGGCCGTTCGCCGCGCCCCCTTCGCCGGCGAATTTGCCGGTGAATGAGCCGTGATGGGCTCCTTTGATCACGATATGGTATTTGTCGCCGGGCGGGGCGTGTTGAAACGGCTCGCCCCTCCACTCATGCCCCTGGCCCTTCGCGCCTTTGTCCTCGGTCCCGGTCATACTCAAGAGCGGCCTGGCGAGGTGGTCCCATGAGTGCTCGGTCAGGCCCAGTTGCCCGGTCCCTTGACCGGAAAGCAGGAGGATGGCCCGGGGCCGATCGTCCGCCAAGCTGCGCGGCTTGGCCTCTCCGGGCACGTTGACCGTCGCCCCGCCGATGAGCTGGGCCGTGTAGGCTCCCAGCGAGTGGCCGCCGACGCCGATCCGCGCCGGATCCATCTTGCCTGACAAGCCCGGGACCTTCCGCCCGAGGTCGTCGAGCGAGTCCAGCAGGAATGAGACGTCGCGAGCCCGGTCGGTCCACGTTTTCGGATCGTTCAAAGGGACGCCGAACAACCCGCGCAGGCCCGCTCCCTTGGGCTTGCCGGCCTCACCTTCTTTCCGCTCCTTGGAGAGTGAGATGGAGTCTGCATGAGTCGGACAGAGGACGACGTAGCCGTGCGAGGCCCAGAATTTTGGAAGCGCCGTGACCAATCGGCCCGAGCCCCCTGCCCCGTGCGAGAAGACGATGACCGGATAGAGGCCTCCAGGTTGCTTGGGAAAGCAAACAACGACGTTGAGGTCCTTGTCGCGCTGAGGGTCGTGGAGAACGGTGTTGACGGCTTCCACGTCCTTGAACGGGCCTTCGTTCTTGAAGCGATCCTGGCCCGCGAGTGCGGGCTCGGCCTGTTTCTCAAGGAGCGTCTGTGCGAACGTCTGCGCGGCGAGCATGCCGCACACGCTGAACACGATTGTGAACAGATTCCGGCGTCTTATCCATGAACGTCGGGAGAGCCTGTAAATTCCTGGAGTCATCATCTCAATCACCCGGAGGTTAAAGACGCGGCGGATCGATGCGACTGACATCCAAGGTACAACAGAGGGCGTATGTTGATCTACGTCACGGACCATTCTCTTTGTCGAGGAAAGACCGTTGCGGAAGCGCGGCCAGGACGCTAGCCTTTTGGTGGTGGGGTTCAAATCTGGGCGGGCAGGGAGGTTCTTGATGACCGAATGGCGTGCGCGGGCTCCGGTGCGGTTCTGTGACCTGGGCGGCTGGACCGATACGCGGATCGTACCGCGCGGGGCGGTGCTCAATATCGCGGCGACCTTGTATACCTATGCGACTTTGAGCGTCAAGGAAGGCTCTGGCGGTGTCACCCTGGAGAGCCTGGATACCGAGGAACAATGCCACGTTGAGGACGTGCGCCGGATCGAATACAACGGGGTGCTTGATTTACTCAAGGCGGCCGTGGCCTGCTCCGGGATCGAGATCCGCCGCAGCGGGGTTTACTCAACCCGCCGAGACGTCCGGCTTCAGGTTCGTTCCGGGGCCCCTCCGGCCAGCGGGCTCGGCTCCAGCGCG
>JBDTIR010000321.1:0-2870 GCA_039936275.1 Isosphaeraceae bacterium
GATCCGAATCGTCAAGGGCGTCCCCGCCCCTTCCTTGTCGTCAGGGAGCGAGGGGAAACGCCGACGCCACCACCAGATCAACCCGACAGCCAGATAAACCACGCCGACCGCGACCGCGCTGATCCTCCAGATGGGAGACCCGTCCCGTCGGAACCCGGAGAGGATGAGGGGCGTTGCGACAAAGACGCCAAAAAGCAGAATGAAATTGGAAGTCTGAATTTTGGGCCGCTGTGAGCGATAAAAGGCCAGTTCCGCGCGTCGATCCTCCGGACCCATCGTGAAGGTCACGGCCAGACTCTCGGTTCGCTCGTCGTTCTGCTCAACATCAACAACCGATTCCGGCTCGACCTCAACCGGCGGTCTGTCTTCCGGATCGGCATGCCAGCGCCTGGCGGTCGCGAGGAACTCGTCGGCGGCCTCGCGGCTCGGGAACGACCGGCGCGGGACGACGTGGGCCATGACCACGCGCGTTTTGTCGGCTTCCTCGAAAATGTAGATGTGATCGTTTGTGTCGTCAATTTGCCGGATCGCGGACCAGGCCCGATGGGCCCCGCCGCCGTTTTCTTCGCGGGTGACGATTCCCGAAGGGGTCAGCGTGAGTGTAACCAGGGGCATCTCGACCGGGTGGGTCAGCTTGCGTCGTGAGCTGGCGAATTCCAGCCAGATCCAGAGAGCCACCATGCCACCGATCATGATCGGCGCCCGGTATCCTTCGAGCGCCACATTCCGAAACGCGACGGTCTGGAATACGAAGACCGTGAGGATCAAGCCCATGATCAGGCGCAGGTTGCGCCGATGCTTGGTGAATTTCGTTGTGAAGTATCTGGCATAGGCCGCGATGTCGGCCGCGTTGTTACGATACGTGACCGATATTCCCGGCGGCGAGCCTGGTAACGGACCAGCGGGCTTGGCGTCTTCAGGGGACTCGTCCACCAGCCTTGGAGGCGCATAGGGGTTGAACTCGTCCGTCTGAGATCTAGCCGCGTTGATCCAACCGCCGTCGTTCGCGTCCATCAGACCCCTTCGAAGGAAAACCCAAAGACCCCGCCGCATTCCGGGTCAAGCCTACCGAAATGACCCGCGCCGGGCAATCCGGCGGGATGACACTGGCGAATGGGACAGGTCTTTCGCGTGCCACTGGCTTGGCCAGTGCCCTCTGTCGATCCGACACTGGCCAAGCCAGTGGCACGCTTTGATAAGCCCACCCGGCCGGTGAACTCAGGGATGCCATTGCGGGAAATGTTGGGGTGTTGCTCTCGATTCCGATTTTTTTGGAAAACAGGTGATAAGATCGCTCCCCCTTGGCGATGGTGCTAGGTGTCGCGTCAAAATTCGTTCCCAACCAAGGAGCATCAACCCATGTCTTGCAGCGACGCCCGACTCCAGGCCAACCCGCGCAACGCCCAGAAATCCACCGGCCCAAAGACCGAAGCCGGCAAACTGGTCTCTCGGCTCAATTCCTTGACCCGGGGCATGCGCAGCGAACACGGCCTGGTTCCACCCCACCTTACCGACGCCGTCGCCAAACACAATGACATGTTGGTCGATGCCTATCATCCTGTTGGCGATCAACAATGCTGGTTGCTCGAACAGGTCGCCGACGCCGCCGCCAGGCTCGATTACTGTCAATTCATGCTCCGCGCTCAGATCGACGACCAGGCCGACCGCGCTGATCTGTGCTGGGATCAAGACCGTTCGCGGGCCGCCGAGGAAATCGCCGCTCGTCTGCCCAAAGACCCGGCTCGTACCGCCAGCCGTCTCCGCGAAACCGCGCAAGGCTGTCGCTGGATTTTGGCCCGCTGGAACGCCCTCAGCGTCCCCCTGGTCGAAAATACCCCTTGGGACGAAACCCAATGCAACCTCGCCGCAACCTTGATGGGCGTCGGTTCCGACCTTCGCGCTTCTTACCCGACCCTCAACCCCGCGGCCAATCCCTTCGATCAGACCGCCATTATGTGCGAGCACTCCGACGCCATCCACAACTTGATGGTTGAAGCCCTTGAACCGCGCGACGCCAAGGAACGGGAACTCACCCGACTGGGCTACCCGCTTCGTCCTTCGAAGGAATATCTCCGGCTTCAGCGCTCTGAAAGCAAACTGCGCAAGGTTTACAACGAAGCCATGCACGCATTTCGCCAGGATTGCGCCGAACGACTCGTTGAACCGGGGTCCATGACCTGTCTGGAACCTGAACCGATCACCTGTCTGGAGTCCGAGCCGGAACCCGCACCTGAGATCGTGCCGGAACCGACCGCGACGTCCGAATCGTTCAACGAGAAACAATTCGTTCGATCCAAGCTGTCCGCCCTGATCGAGTCGATCGCCAACGACGCGACGCCCCCGGCCTTGATCACTCGCCCTCTGGCGGCGACCTTGCCGATGGCCGCCCCCATGCTCAATCGCAAAGCCCGTCGGGCTCGCGAGAAAGCCGCCCGCAAGCACAAAGCGCCGGCCTCTTGATTTGATTTGACTTGACTTGACCCTCGACGGCTCTTTGACAATTTATTTGTTCCACGTCCTCAGAACCAAAGGACCGTTGCGCGCCGAGGTCGGCGTCTTTGTCGGTAAGTGGCCAAATCTGCCATTTTGGCAGTCGCGATGGCTTGACGGCTCAGTCTCGAAAGAAGAGGCCTCGCTCACGCTTCGGGTTTTGAAGCCTGAAAAGAGTCCTCGCTCACGCTTCGGGTTTTGAAGCCTGAAAAGAGGCCTCGCTCACGCTTCGGGTTTCAAAAGCCCGAAGCCCGAAGCGTGAGCGAGGCACGTTCTGCCCGGTGCGCCGAACGAAGCCATCTATGAGAGGGGGGAAGTCAAGCGGACTGGTGCAGAATTCTGAGGCGGGAGCTCCCGCACATCCCCTTCGCCGTCGGCGT
>JBDTIR010000322.1:0-4307 GCA_039936275.1 Isosphaeraceae bacterium
GCTGGCGCTCGACCCACCCTACAACGGTCAACTGCGTAACTCCTACAACTGATCGTTGACTTGATTAGCCACGTTAGGGGGCTGGTATTTCCATTCAAGAAGGAAATCAGGTGGTGTCTGGCAGTGACTCGCAGTTTTTGCGATCTCATTCACGGGACAGACTCTCAATCAATACGTGAACTGGCTGACCAGTTGCCGGAGTTCACGCGCCATCCTGGAGAGGCCGTCGGCCGAGACCTTGGACTTGCTCGCCCCCTCGGTGGTGCATCGGGCGGCCACGGCCACGCCAGAGACGTTCTGGGCGATCTCGTGGCTGCCCTTGGCCGCCTCGGCCACGTTGCGGCTGATCTCGGCGGTCGTAGCGGTTTGCTCCTCGACGGCGCTGGCGATCGTGTTCTGGATGTCGTTGATCTGATCGATGATCTTGCTGATCTGGCCGATCGCTTCGACGGCCCCCTTGGTGTCGCCCTGGATGGCCTCGATCTTACGGCTGATGTCCTCGGTGGCCTTGGCGGTCTGCTTGGCCAGCTCCTTGACCTCGTTGGCGACGACGGCGAAGCCTTTGCCGGCCTCGCCGGCGCGAGCCGCCTCGATCGTGGCGTTCAGGGCGAGCAGGTTCGTCTGCTGGGCGATGCCGGTAATGACCTTGATAACGTTGCCGATCTCGGCGCTGGACTCGCCGAGCTTGGCCACGGTGACGTTGGTTCTCTCGGCCACCTTGACGGCGGTGGTGGCGACCCTGGCGGCCTCATGGGCGCTCTTGGCGATCTCTCGGATGCTCGCGCCCATCTCCTCGGCGCCGGTGGCCACAGTGGAGACGTTCATGCTGACCTGCTCGGCGGCGGCCGAGGCCACGTTGGCCTGGGCCGCAGTCTCTTCGGCGTTCGAGGCCATCTGCTGGCTGACGTCGGTGAGTTCCGCCGCCGAATTGCCGAGCGTCTCCGCGTTCTTCGCCACCCGTTCGATCAAGGCCTGAAGTCCCTTCCTCATCTCGACCTCGGCGGTAATTTCCGTCGAATACCTCACGACCTTGAACGGGCGGCCGTTGAGGTCGAGGATCGGATTGTAAGAGCCCTGAACCCAGATGACGCGCCCCCCTTTGGCAATCCGCTTGTACTCGCCGTTCTGAGGCTCTCCACGGGCCAGGCGCGCCCAGAATTCCTTGTATTCGCGGCTCTGACGATAGCTCTCCTCGACGAGCATCGAATGGTTCTGGCCCTGGACTTCCTCAAGCGAGTAGCCCAGGATCGAGAGGAAGTTGTCGTTGGCCGTGAGGATTGTCCCCTCAAGGTCGAACTCGACGACCGCTTGTGACTTCCCGATCGCGGCGATCTGGCCGATGTAGTCGGCATTCTGGAGCTTCCGCTGGGTCACGTCCCTGGCGTACTTGACGATCTTGAACGGGCGGCCCTCCAGGTTAAGAATGGGGGTATAGTTGCCGTGAATCCAGACCTCACGCCCTCCTTTGGCGATCCGCTTGTATTCGTCGGACTGGTATTCCCCGCGGGCCAATCGGACCCAAAACTCCTTGTACTCGTAACTCTGACGATAGCTCTCCTCGACGAGCATCGAATGGTTCCGGCCCCGGATTTCCTCAAGTGAGTAGCCCATGATCCGGAGGAAGTTGTCGTTGGCCGTGAGGATCGTCCCTTCAAGGTCGAACTCGACGACCGCTTGCGACCTTCCGATCGCGGCGATCTGGCCGATGAAGTTCGCGAGTTCCTCGTCGCTGAGCTGCGTCCGTGAGTCCACCTTCTGAACGGGTTTCACTGGACTTTTCTGCCGTTTCCGGCTGGGTGAGGACGGCCCGGGCCCAGCCTGAGAGTGATCGGTGTTATTGTCGGTTGCGGACGCCATGATGTTTTCTCGAAGGCAAGGGAAATGAGATAAGAGTTGATGTATGTTTTATGCTGATTGCGCGGGCCCGCTCGTGATGTTCACCGCGCGCTCGGTGTCGAGGATCAGGAGGAGCCGGCCATCGAGTTTGTAGGCCCCTCGGATCAGCTCCCGGGCTGTCCCCTGGAGGGTCTCGGGCGGGCGTTCGAAATCACGCTCGGGAACCTCGAGCACGTCGCCGATCTCGTCCACCAGCAGGCTGACCGGGCCGTCCTCGGTGTGGACTACAACGTTGACCGGAAGTTGGTCGTCGGGCCGGTCGCCCAGTTCGAGGCGGCGGCGAAGGTCGATGGCGGTGACGATCTGGCCGCGCAGGTTGATCAACCCACGGACCACCGGGCGTGCCAGGGGAACGCGGGTCATGACCTGGTAACGGATGATCTCCTGGACCTTGAGCACGTCAAGGCCGAAGAACTGGCCGTCGATGAAGAACGTGCAGTATTGGCGGGTGTCGGCCACGGGTCAGGTCTCCTTGGCGACGAGCCCGGGCGACTCAAAGAAGTTCGGGTCGGCCGAGCGGATCACGCCCTCGACGTCAAGAAACTCGGTGATCCGCCCCTGGACCACGGCGGTGAACAGAACGCCGGGCCGGATCGACCTGGAACGCGAACCGAGCGACTCCTCGACGATGTCGAGAATGCGGCCGACGACCAGCCCGACCCGCCGCCCTTCGTTCGAGTAGACCACGACATGGACCGTCTCGTCGTCGCCGAGCACCGGGGCAGGGGCCGCCCGGCGTTTGGGGGCCGACCGGCGTTCGCGAGGGTCGCGACCGAGCCGGCGCAGCACCCGAGATACCTCGATCAGCGGCAGGATCTCATCTCGATACTGGACCACGATCTGTGAGCCGGCACGCTCCAGGGCGTCGCGCCCGAACTCCTCCAGCCTGGCCACGAGCGACAGCGGAATGGCCATCCGGCCGCCGTCAGGCGTGACGCACAGGAGCACGGTCTGGAGGTCGCCCGCCGGCGCGGCTGAGCCCGAGGATTTCTCCGAGAGCGCCCGCTCACGTGCCTCGGAGACGACGTGCGCCCTCTGGGCGATCCCCAGGACGTCGAGGATCAGGGCCACCCGGCCGTCTCCCATGATGGTGGCGCCCGAGAAGACGCTGATCCCCTTGAGCTGCTTCTGGAGCGGTTTGACCACGATTTCCTCGGTGTCGTGGATCGCATCCACGACCAAGCCGAACTGGCGATCGTCGGCCTGGAGGACCACGATGTTGACCTCGCTGTCGAGCCCCCCGGCCGACTCGACCTGTAACTCGCGGCCCAGGTCAACCAAGGGAAGCAGGTGGCCCCGACGACGATACACCGGAACCCCCTGGATCCACTCGATTCGCCTCAGAGTTTGCTCGGCTTCGAGGTGGACCAATTCCAGGAGGCTGACCTGGGGGATCGCGTAGCGGTCACCGCCGACGGTGACGGTCAGGGCGGGAATAATGGCCAGGGTCAGGGGGATCTTCATCTTGATGGTAGTGCCTAGCCCGAACCGGCTCTCGATTTCCACCGTGCCGCCGATCTTCTCAACGTTGGTGCGCACCACGTCCATTCCCACGCCCCGACCCGAGAAGTGCGAGACCCGGTCGGCCGTCGAGAACCCGGGCAGGAACACCAGGTTGACCAACTCCCGCTCGGCAAGCCGGTCGGCCTGCTCGGCGGTGATGAGCTTGGCGTTGATCGCCTTCTGACGGACGCGCTGGGGGTCGATCCCCTTGCCGTCGTCAGCCATCTCGATGATCACTTTGCCCCCCTCGTGGAAGGCGTGCAGGGAGACCCGCCCTTCGGCGGCCTTGCCCCGCTCGACCCGCTCTTCAGGGGTCTCCATGCCGTGGTCGATGGCGTTGCGGAGCAGGTGGGTGAGCGGGTCGCGAATCGCTTCGATGATGGTCTTGTCCAGCTCGGTTTCCTGGCCCTCCATCTCGATCCTCGCCCGCTTGCCGCAGGCGACCGCCAGGTCTCGGACGACGCGCGGGAACTTGTTCCAGATGTTGCCGATCGGCTGCATCCGCGTCTTCATGACGTTGGCCTGAAGCTCCGTGGTCAGCAGGTTCAGCCGCTGCACGGTGCCCAGAAACGGGGCATCTTCCTGCGAGGCGCTGAACTGCATGACCTGGTTCCGCGCCAGGACGAGCTCACCCACCAGCGTCATGAGCTTGTCAAGGAGGCCAACGTCCACGCGGATCGCGCTGTCAGACACGGCCGAGGAGCGATGCTCCGCAGGTTCCACAGGGAGCGGCTCGATCGCCGGAGGCGGGGGTGTGGGTGTGGGCGCAACGCTCGATGGGAAAGGCCGGGAGTCGGCGAGCCCGTTGGGGTTTTCGGAAGAGGTCGGCGCGGACGCTTCCGGGACGCTCAGAGGCGGGTCGATGGGCGATGGAGGGATGCTCGGCTCGACCACGGGGGGCGGGGCGG
>JBDTIR010000323.1:0-2411 GCA_039936275.1 Isosphaeraceae bacterium
GGCGGCGCAGCTTGACGTTGAACTCCGCCAGCACCAGTTTGACCTCAAACAGGCCAAGGCCCGCGTCCTCAAAGTCCAGGAGGCGATCAAACGCCTGGAGGGCCGGCATGACGCCTTGATGGAATCACGAGTCCAGGGATTGCTCAAAAAGAGTCGGAACGCGCGACGAACCGGGGCGGCCCCACCCGCCAAGAAATCCGCAACACGCTCATCAACTCCGAGGAATAACCGCCCATGAATCGAACGACCCTCGCCGCGATCGCCGCCAGCGTGCTTCTGGCGGCGACCGTCTCGCCGGCCTCTGCCGACGCCGACGCCTTGGTTCGCCCGGTCTCGGAACGCTTCGCCGTCCCCGAGGTCAAGGAAGTCCCTGACTTTCAACGCCACGTCCTCCCCTTGATGGGCCGCCTGGGCTGCAACGGCCGGGCCTGCCACGGCTCGTTCCAGGGGCAAGGCGGGTTCCAGCTCTCACTCTTCGGCTATGACTTCAAGATGGACCACGACGCCCTCTTGAAGAAGGACTCAGGGCGAGTCGATCCCGAGGCCGCCGACTTGAGCAAAGTCCTCCAGAAACCCACCCTGACCATCCCCCACAAAGGGGGCAAGCGGATGGAACTTGACTCCTGGCAATACCAGGTCTTGTTCCATTGGATCGACGGCGGCGCCAAAGGCGTGACCGAGGCCTCGCACTTCGAACGGCTCGAAGTCACCCCGGCCGAGATCGTCTTCCAGCGTGAAGGGGAAACGGTCCCGCTCCACGTCATCGCCCACTGGGCCGACGGCACCCGGGAAGACGTCACCTGCATCACCCGGTTCCGCACCAACAACGAGTCAATCGCCGAGATCGACGAAAACGGCGTCGTCACCAGTAAGGGGCAAGGAGACACCCACGTCGTCGCCTTCTATGACAACGGCGTCGCGGCCACCCAGGTCATCCTGCCCGTTTCCGACCGCGTCGGCCCCACCTATCCCGACGTCCCCACCCCAACCAAGATCGACGAACTCGTCGTGGCCAAGCTGCGCAAGCTGGGCATCGTCCCTTCCGAGCTTTGCACCGACGAGGAATTCCTCCGCAGGGTCAGTCTTGACCTGACCGGCACCTTGCCGACCCCCAAGGAAGTCGAGACTTTCCTCGCCGACCCTTCCTCCAACAAGCGCGCGGCCAAGGTGGATGAACTGCTCGAACGGCCGACCTACGCCGCCTGGTGGGCCACCCAGCTTTGCGACATCACCGGCGACAGCCGACGCAACTTCCAAGGGCAGGTCGCGAGCGAAGAGATGGCCCGCCACTGGTACGAGTGGATCGAGCGCCGGGTCAAGGAAAATACCCCCTACGATGAGCTGGTCGCCGGCATCGTCCTGGGCACCAGCCGAGAGCCCGGCCAGGACTTTGACGACTTCATCAAACAGCAAAGCACCTATTACCGAGACAAAGACCCGGTTGATTTCGCCACAAGGGACACCATGCCCTACTTCTGGGCCAAACGCAACGCCCGCAAGGCCGAAGAGAAGGCGCTGAACTTCAGTTACACCTTCCTCGGCGTCCGGCTCGAATGCGCCCAGTGCCATAAGCACCCGTTTGACCAGTGGACCCAGGACGACTTCAACCGCTTCACCGCCTTCTTCGACGGGGTCCGCTACGGCACCCCCGCCGACGCCCGCCAGCGCACCAAGGAACTGACCGAATCGTTCGACCTGCCCAAAAACGGCGGCCAGGCTCGAAAGCAGCTCGATCTCTTGGTCCGTAAAGGGAAGGTCGTCCCCTGGCAAGAGGTTTACGTCATCCCGAGGAAGCCTGCCGCTCGCCCTGGCAAGAAGAAGCAAGCCAAGGTCACCGGTGCCAGCAGGGTCATCACCCCCAAGGTGCTCGGCGGCGATGTGGTCGATCTGGAAGGCTCGCAAGACCCCCGTAAACCCTTGATGGACTGGATGCGCAGCCCGGAAAACCCCTACTTCGCCAAGGCGTTCATCAACCGGGTCTGGGCCAGCGACTTCGGCTCGGGGATCGTCAACCCGCCCGACGACATGAACCAGGCCAACCCTCCCAGCAACGCCGCCTTGCTCGACTACCTGACCGGCGAGTTCGTCGCCCGAGGGTTCGACATGAAGTGGCTGCATCGCGAAGTCCTCAACAGCCAGACCTATCAACGCTCATGGCGGTCAAACGACACCAATGGACTTGACGAACGGAACTTCAGCAGGGCCGTCATCCGCCGCTTGCCCGCCGAAGTCCTGATCGACGCGATGGCCCAGGCCAACGCCGATTCGGACGCCCTGGCCCGCGTCTCGACCGACCTCAAAGACCGCGCCATCGGCCCGAATGCCGGCGGCGGCGGGATCGGACGCCGAGGCGGCGATTACGCCTCCCGAGTCTTCGGAACCTCCACCCGAGACTCCAACTGCGACTGCAA
>JBDTIR010000324.1:0-6116 GCA_039936275.1 Isosphaeraceae bacterium
ACCGCCTGTTAATTCAGTGATTCGCTATTTGTTACCGTTCTTTCCCCGCAATTTGTCACCCTGCATGCAATCGCAGTGGTCTGAGTGCGGCTCGTTCGTGGGCCGTGTCCGACGAAGCCCGAATCAATGCGCTCTTGCCCTCGGAGGCGGTGCATGATGCATAATGGAGACGTCGGGGCTCCGGGGGTGGGTGTGGATTAACCCGCAACGCCCTTGAGGAGCCTGTTAGCGCGCGCGATGCGCGGCTTATTCCCAGAAGGTCCAGTCGATCCGGACCGTGTCCCTCAAGCCGCAGGAATGGTTTCGATGCCCCAGGTCCAGGACAAGGTCGAAGAAATCTACCGACAGGTCGTCCAGCGCAATCCGGGCGAGAGTGAGTTTCACCAGGCGGTCAAGGAAGTCATTGACACCTTGGTCCCGGTCCTGAGGCTGTATCCTCAATACGCCGACCACAAGATTATCGAGCGAATTTGCGAGCCGGAACGCCAGATCATCTTTCGCGTCCCTTGGCAAGACAATCAGGGCGAGGTGCAGATCAACCGCGGCTTTCGCGTCGAGTTCAATAGCGCGCTCGGACCGTACAAAGGGGGGCTGCGGTTTCACCCATCGGTCTACTTGGGAATCGTCAAGTTCCTCGGCTTTGAGCAGATCTTCAAGAACGCCTTGACCGGTCTGCCGATCGGAGGCGCCAAAGGGGGAGCGGACTTCGACCCCAAGGGCCGCTCCGAAGACGAGATCATGCGGTTCTGTCAGAGCTTCATGACCGAACTCTACCGCCACCTGGGCGAGTACACCGACGTTCCCGCCGGTGACATCGGCGTCGGCACGCGAGAGATCGGCTACATGTTCGGTCAGTACAAGCGGATCACCAACCGCTATGAATCGGCCGTGCTCACCGGCAAGGGGCCGCACTGGGGCGGCTCGCTGGTCCGCCGCGAAGCGACCGGCTACGGCGCAGTTTTCTTCGTCGAGGAAATGCTGAAGGCGCGAGGCGAGTCGTTCGACGGCAAGACCTGCATCGTCTCTGGCTCCGGGAACGTGGCGATCTACACCATCGCCAAGATTCAGGAACTCGGCGGCAAGGTGGTCGCCTGTTCCGACTCCGGCGGGGTCATCTACCACGAACGGGGCATCCACCTGGAAACCGTCAAACGGCTCAAGGAAGTCGAACGCCGTCGGATCAAGGATTACGCCCTCGAGCACCCCGACTCGCGCTTCATCGAGAGCGGAAACATCTGGACGATCCCTTGCCAGGTAGCGATGCCCTCGGCCACCCAGAACGAACTGGACGAAGACTCGGCCCGGACGCTGGTCGCCAACGGCTGCATCGCCGTGGCTGAAGGGGCGAACATGCCGACGACCCCCGAAGGCGTCAAAGTCTTTCAGGAAGCCGGCATCGCTTACGGCCCCGGCAAGGCCGTCAACGCCGGCGGCGTGGCGACCTCGGCGCTCGAGATGCAACAAAACGCCAGTCGAGATGCCTGGACATTCGAACATACCGAACAGCGATTGCATGAGATCATGCGAAACATCCATGACGACTGTTTTGAGATGGCCGCCAAGTTCGGCAGTCCTGGCAACTACGTCATCGGCGCCAACATTGCCGGCTTCATCCGCGTGGCCGAGGCGATGGTGGCGCTCGGCCTGGTTTGATTCATCAGCTTTGGATTTCTATAATATCAGAGAAGGGGGGGTGATGGGTCCCCCTGCCCTCTGCCGATTCCGGCTGGTCGCGAGCGTCAAACGAGGAGGTCGCGCATGACTTTGGCTCTGAACCTGATTGGCGCGGCCTTGCTCTTCGCCGCTCAAGGGCCTGTCGAGCCGGTGCGTGTCGAGATTCCGATCAACGCGGCGGGTGAGGTTGATCTGGCCGAGGTCGTAACCAGGCTGGCCAGTAAGGCGGGCGTCAAGATCGCTCGACCCCCGACCACGTTGCGCCTGCCGGTTCATGGGTTGGCCGGCGCTTTGACGCGGACGCTCTTGGAGGAATCGCTCGGCTCTGGCGTGAAACTCAGGATCGCGCCAAGCGTCCTGATCGTTTCGCTTCGGCCGGAACACTTGGATCAACGTTCGCCGCTGCAAGACCGGGTCGAGGACCTCGCGGACCGGGTTCGTCGCGAGGCGGCGTCTCGTCCCAACTATGGTCTCCACGCGCTCAAGTCGTATCGTCCCAACGACCAGACGCGGCCGACGATCTGCCTGGTTCACGGCATGAACTCGTCGACCGGGGGTTTCGTCCACGTCATTACCGCCCTGGAGCGCGCGGGTTTTGGCCTGGTGTCTTATGATTTTCCGTACAATCAAGACCTGGACCAGACGGCCCCGGCGTTCGGCCGCGACTGGACAGCCTTTCGAACAAAGGTGGGCGAGCATCGCCCCTGGGCCGTCTTGACTCATTCGATGGGCGGCCTGATTGCTCGATCTTATGTCGAAGGAGACTCTTACGGCAACGACGTTTCCGACCTGATCTTGATCGCGCCGCCGAGCCGAGGCGCGGCCGTTGCCAAGGCGCAAGGCCTTTTACAACTGGTCGAAGGGGTCCAGGCGGTCAACGGCCAGGAGCCCGGGGCCCTTGCCGTTCTGAGCGGCGGCCTGGGCGCGGCGGCCGACGACCTCAGCCCCGGCAGCGCCTTTCTCCGGAGCTTGAACACCCGACCGAGACGCAAGGGCGTCCACTACCACATTCTGGCTGGCGACAAAGGGTTCCTGACGGAAAAATCTCGGAAGCGGATCGAGGCGAGGATTGCTCTGACGAGTCGCGTGATTGGCCTGGTCGGCGGTCTGGCGCGCCTGGCGTCCAACGATCTAAAAGCCAGCTTTGATGAACTCACCGACGGCACCGGCGACGGCTGCGTTGCGGTCTCCTCGACCCGGCTCGACGGCGTGACCGATCATGAGACGATCCACGCCAACCATGTCGAGTTGATCCGAGGCCCGATGCTCTACCCCGATCCAGGTCCGGTCGCCTGCATACCGTTCGTGCTCAAGCGGCTTGGTTCACCTCGCCCAGCGACCGAAGAGACTAATAAGTAATGATCTCAAGCGAGCGGGAGGGGCGTCAGCCCCCTATCCGTGGCCGTCGTCAGACAGGGGGCTGGCACCCCCCGCTCGCCAAGAACGTGCGAATTGAGATCGTTTGCAAGGCTTAAGCTTTCGACTGGCTGGCTCCCTTCACAGCCTTTGTGGATCGGCGTTTCCCGATCCAAACGCCTGGGATCGAGCTCAGGAGGATATTCTGCCCCTCGCCGGATCGGCCTCAGGTTGGTAGAATTCACAGGGATTGGCGAACGAACCGACGACCTCGCCTTCCCTTTTTGATCCTCGATCGGGTAGACGAACGTGCGACCCCTCGTACTGCCGAACAGTGCTGAGCCTCCGAAGGGCGCGGTCCACCCCCTGATCATCCACGAGCGACGGGGGCACTGGGTCCGCCAGGTTCGCCCTCGAGTCGTCGGCTGGCCGGTTCAGGTCGTCGAGACCCGTTCGACGTCGGACCTGGTGGCTGCTCTGGACGGCTCGGCCTGCCCATTGGTGGTGATCGACCTGGCCGAACGGGTCCGCCTTGCCCTCGATGATCTGGATCAGGCCGTCCGGATCGCGCCGTGTGCCTTGGTCTTGGTACTCGACCCGGCCGAACATTGCGGCGTGGTCCCGATCGCCCGCGAACTGGGCGCCACGCACGTCCTGACTGGCGTGATCAACCCGCCTGACGTGATGGCCTTACTCGCCCGCTGGGTCCCTCTGGCCCGCCGACGCGCCGAGGCCGACGGCTGGGTCAAGATCCCTTTGCCTGAACCGCCGTTCTGGGAACAACTCGCCGCCGCTGGACGTTGATTGAACCAATCTTAAACCTTGCTCGCCTGTCCCGATCAACCGGCCTTCCATCGAGAATAAAGGACCGCCCTGATATGTTTGGCAAAGCGAATACGACCCTTACCGAGCAGGACGTCTTGAACGCCTTGAAAGGCGTCAAGGACCCTGACATCCACCGCGACTTGGTGGACCTCGGCATGATCAAGGACATCAAGATCAGCGACGGTACGATCGCCTTGATGGTGAACCTGACCACCCCGGCCTGTCCGATGAAGGCCAAGATTGAGCAAGACGTCCGGGCGGCTTTGAGCAGCAAGCTGGGCGACTCCTGGAAAGTCGCCATCACGATGGGGGCCGAGGTCCGTGGCAAAGGGGTCGTCGAGAAAGGGGACATCCCCGGCGTCAAGAACGTGATCGCTGTCGGCTCTGGCAAAGGCGGGGTCGGCAAATCAACCATGGCCGCCGCGATCGCTTACGGCCTGAAGTCGTTCGGGGCCTCGGTCGGTCTGATGGACGCCGACGTCTACGGCCCGTCGATCCCCCACCTCGTCGGGGCCTCCGGTCGACCGATGTCCAAAGGAGAGCGCATCCAGCCGATCGAGGCCGCCGGCCTGCGCCTGATGTCGATGGGCTTCCTACTCGAACCCGACCGCGCCGTCATTATGCGCGGACCGATGCTCCACGGGATCATCCAGCAATTCCTTCATCAGGTCGAATGGGGCGAACTCGATTACCTTGTGATCGACCTGCCCCCGGGCACCGGCGACGTCCCTTTGACCCTGGCCCAGAGCCTCCCCTTGACCGGCGCGGTCGTCGTCTGCACCCCCCAGGAGGTCGCCCTGCTCGACGCCGTCCGCGCCGTGGCCATGTTCCGACAGTTGAAAGTCCCGATTCTCGGCATGATTGAAAACATGAGCTTTTTTGACATCCTGGCCTACCTCAAGACGCATGGGTCGCGGACGCTCGCCGCCCATCTGCCCGAGACCTCGTTCTTCGACGCCCCGGGCGACGAGCGGGTTTACGTCTTCGGCCAAGAAGGCGCCCGGCGCAAGGCCGAAGAACTCGGCGTGCCATTCCTGGGCGAAGTTCCCTTGAACATCAGCCTCCGCGAACGCGGCGACGCGGGCCGGATTCGCGAAGCCCTGGACCCCGACTCCCCTGCCCGTCCCTACCTGATGGGAGTCGTTGAGCAACTCGCCGCCCAGATCAGCATTCAGAACCTCAAGGCGCCCAAGATGCCCAAGCTGCAAATTTTAACCTGATCCAACCGCCTCTGCCGTGAACCCGACTTTCCGCACATCTCGTCCGCATTATCTCTGAATGACCCTTGAGCTGATCGAAGGTCGACGTGACGGTCATCGGCGTGACGTTGATGTACTTGCAGATGGGACATCGTCCAAGCAAAAATTTATTTGTGATGATGGGAATGGTGGTGAACGGCTCGGCGTCGCTGGAGGAGATTCTGCCGATCCTTCGCGAACGCGAGCATCAGTGCAAGATGCAGCCTGACCGTGTGGCGCGGAAGCGTGCCGAAAAATCCCAGTAAGCGATTCAGGCCAGTCCACGCGTACGGGACGAGGTCGCGCCGCCGCATGCGTGGCGGTTGCGCTAGTTTTATCAGGGAGCGAACCGGAAAATGGTCCCGTAACGACAAGAGCGCAAATCGAGCTCGAAAAAGGCTTCGGTCCGAAGAATCCCGGACACTATTGCGAGTACGACCAGTGGCACCAGGGAATGTTCACCAGTGCCACCCGCCGAGGCAGCGGAGAATTCAGAAGATGCTAATCGGCGTGAGAGAAGACTTCGCCATCGAATGCATCCACGAGCCGGACTATCCCAACGATCGCGGCTGGGTTTACGGCCGGATGTGCCTCTGGGGCCGTGGCGTCGAACTCGGCAACCTCAGTGAACCAGCTTGCATGCTCAACGTCACCGAGGGCCAATTCCAAGATTGCCTTGGTCGCCTCGACGAACTTCACGACGAGTTCGTCGATGACCTTCCCGATGAGGCGGCCTTCCGACTTCTCGATGCGGCGCTCTACCTCGACAATGACCGTTCGAATCAGCAAGTCCACGCCGATGCGCTCCGCTATTCCAAATTCAACTTCCTCAACAACTGGGGTGAGTCGTTCGACGGCATCACAGCGTTCTTGTTGAAATCAGGCGATCATTTTCGCATCCTGTACCGGTTGTCTTGCGATACGATGGGAAGCATTGAAGTTACGCGCGACGGTTTGGTCAACGCCATGCTGGCGTTCCTGGAATGGATGAGTATCGAGAAGCGCGCGGTCCCAGTCGCCAGT
>JBDTIR010000325.1:0-6289 GCA_039936275.1 Isosphaeraceae bacterium
ATATTCCCAATGACGTCCACGGTCTTAGTCTGGTTCGTGCCGGTCGGGTCAGAGTTGAAAGTCAGCCGGAAGTCATAGTTGACGTTGATGGCCGCGTTGGTCCCATTGGACAGGCCCGAGGTGTCGATGCTGCCGAAGACGATGTCCGTCGGCACGTTCAAGAGGGTGCCTCCCGTGGCGGTCAGGGTGACCATAATCCCGCTCTGCATGACGGTCGCGGTAGTGCCAAAGGAACCAAGAGTGCCGGGCGGATTGGCACCGGCGGCGACGGTCGCCGTGTAATTAAAGTTCTCGAAGGCGGCCCGGGCTTCGGTGCCTGATGCCAGGAGCAGGGCGACGGACAGGACCGTCAGGGGCAAGGTCAAGCGTTGCTTCATCGTGTTCCTCCTTAGTGAATCGAATTGAACCATTCCGAGACATCCATCCCTCAATCAAAGAATGACCTTGGTCTCAGCCACAGGCGCGCATCCCACATGTCAATCATTGAACCAACTCAGACGACAATTGGAGAAGCCTGTCAATGATTTCCAGATTGAGCTTAGGGGACGACCAAGATCCTCTCGCTGGTCTGGCGGAGGATAATCTTAACTTAACGCCTGAATTACATGCAATAGGAGTTACGCGATTAGTAGTCGTGCGTTCAGAAAACCAGACTTGAGGCCATTGCTTTGATTACTCAGACAAGTCAGAGTCGGCACAATTGTCAGGGTTCTACAGACAAATGATCATTAATCGCGTAACTTCTATGCAAATGAAAATCGGCCTCAGTATTTGAAATCCTGAAAAGCCTGGTTCGCCTGGTCGGCATGACGGTCGTTGACCCTGGCCAGACCCTGGCCGATCAGATGAACGTCTTGAAGGCCCAGTAGGACCAGTATGACTTCTTCTTCTTGCACTACAAATACACCGACAGCACCGGCGAGGACGGCAACTTCGCCAAGAAGGTCGAGATGATCGAGGCCTTCGACGCCGAGCTGCCCAAAGCCTTGGCCCTGAAGCCCGACGTGGTGATCGTCACCGGCGACCACTCAACGCCCAGCCGGATGAAGTCGCACAGCTTCCATCCGGTCCCGCTCTTGATCTGGGCCCCGGCGACCACTCGACCCGACGATGTGGCCGAGTTCGGCGAGCGTCCTTGCCTGCGAGGAGGATTGGGCCAGATCCTCGCCAAGTCGATCATGCCACTGGCAATGGCCCACGCCGGCCGGCTCCAGAAGTTCGGGGCCTGATCGAAGTGGAGCGGAAACGAACAACGGCCGGGTGGTGAAACACCACCCGGCCGCTCGATGACCCTGAAGTCAAGCTTCAATGTCGAGGTTCAGATCAGACGATCTCGGTCGAACGACGACGACGAGCCAGACCGAAAACGCCCAGAACACCCAGGCCCAGCAGCGTCAAGGACGCGGGCTCGGGAACCACTCGCCCACCGAAGGTGCCAGGATTCTGGCCCGGAGGAGTGAACGAATTGGCGAGCAGGGTGTAGGATGTTCCGTTGCCAAAGAGAATCGGGACATTGAGAGTCGGCGGGAAACTGTTGGTCAGGTTGAACGACCGGAACCCATTCGCGTCCTTCGAAACTGTTCCGCTGATATTCCCAATGACGTCCACGGTCTTAGTCTGGTTCGTGCCGCCCGGGTCGGAGTTGAAAGTCAGTTGGAAGTCATAGTTGATGTTGAGAGCCGAAACGGTGTTGTTGAGTTGGCCCGAGGTGTCAATGTTGCCGAAGACAATGTCCGTCGGCGATTTCAGGAGAGTACCACCCTGGGCGCCGAAAGTGACCGTAACCCCATTCTGGGTGACGTTCGCAGTGGTACCAAAGGAACCAAGAGTGCCGGGCGGATTGGCTCCGGCGGCGACTTGCGCCGTGTAGTTGAAGTCCTGGAAGGCGGCCCGGGCTTCGGTGCCTGATGCCAGGAGCAGGGCGACGGACAGGGCCGTCAGGGTCAAGGCAAAGCGTTGCTTCATCGTGTCCTCCTCACTGAACAGAAACTGAATTGAATCATTCCGAGACATCCATCCCTCAAACGAGGAATGACCTCGGTCGTGACCACGGGCTTGCATCCTACATGCCAATCTTTGAGCCAACTCAGACCACAGTCGGAGAAGCCTGAAGGGGACTCCCACTTCTCTACGAAGCGGGCGACCAAGTTCCTCTCTCTAGCATGGCGGGAGGTGATCTTAACTCAATCACCAGGTTGAGTGCAAAGTGGAATCGGCCTCGAATTCCGAACCGTGTTGATTTTGCGGTTCATCCTTGCATACGACTGTCGTCAGGCGTCCAGAGCCCGGCTTAATTCAGTGACGAATTGCCCAATTTCGCGCACCACTTCAAACCGTGGGCGATCATTGGCGTCGGCCAGGCGTCGAACCAGAGCGCTGCCCACAATCAGGCCGTCGGCGACGGGAGCGAGCTGGCGAATATGCTCGCGACGACTGATACCAAAACCGATGCAGACCGGCAAGCCGGTTTGGGTGCGCAGCCAGGCGACGTTTTCGGCCAGGTCCGGGGGAAGCTCCGTCCGCTCGCCGGTGATGCCGGCCACCGAGACGTAATAGATGAAGCCGGTCGTGGTCGCCGCGATCTTGAGGGCACGGTCTCTGGGGGTGGTCGGGGTGACGAGCTGGGTCAACCGCAGGTCATGGGCGGCGACCAGGCGGGCCAGGTCGCCCGCCTCTTCTAACGGGAGGTCAGGGACGATCAGGCCGTCGATCCCGGCCTCGGCCGCTTCGCGAACGAAGCGCTCCGGGCCGTGGCGGTAGACGATCGCGTAGGAGACCATCGTCACCAAAGGGGCGACCGAGAGCGGGCCGGCGGCCGTCTCGGCCCGCAAAGTCCGGAGCATGGACAGGGTCTGCCCCAGGGTAAGCCCTTTGTTCAAGGCCCGCGTGTAACTGGCCGTGATGACCGGGCCGTCAGCGATCGGATCGGAGTACGGGATGCCGATCTCGACCATATGGGCCCCGCGCGCCACCAGTTCGGTAATCAAGGCGGCGGTCGTGGCCAGGTCGGGGTCGCCGGCCGTGATGAAGGGCATCAGGGCGCGTCGGCCTTCGGAACGGAGCCGCTGAAACAGGGCGTCGATGCGGTTCATGAGGCGGGCACTCTTTGAAACGGTCAAGCGGTCGGTTGGTTCGAGGTCGTCGAGGGCGGAACCGGTCTTCGGCCGTTCCAGCATAACCGATCGGTCAGGCGAGGCGAGCGGGTAATTCTTCCAGGCTGGTCACGATCAGGTCTGGTTCGACGTCCCAGGTGTCGAAGACTTGCGGATGACGTTGGACCCAGACCGCCTGCAAGCCGGCGGCTTTGGCGCCGAGCACGTCCCAGGGGTTCGCCGAGACGACCCAGGTTTCGCCCGAAGGGCGGCTGAGCCGGCCGAGCAGGTGGTGATAAGCTCGGGGATCAGGCTTGAACGTCTCGATATCATCGGCGCTGACGACCCCTTCCAGATAGTCCAATATCCCCGCGTGGCCGAGCACGGCGCGAACGTTCGCCTCCAACCCGTTGGAGAACGCCATGAGCTCGTGGCCGTCGTCGCGGAGCTTCGCCAGAGCGGGGGCGGCGTCGGGGAAGGGGGGCAACTCCCGAGTTTTGACGATCAGGGATTGCCGGTCAGCCTCGGACAGTTCGACGCCGAACTCTCTGGCGGCGTGTTCGAGCGCCTGGCGGATGCAGACGTCAAACGGCACGTACTGCCGCATCAAGGCGCGTCGGAAGGCATATTCAAGCTGGGTTCGCCGCCAAGACCTGGCGAAGTCGTCGGCGCGGTCGCCGACGATCGGGCGCAAGGGCTCGGCGATGGCCAGGGGGTCAACCAGCGTGCCATAAACATCGAAGCCGATTGCGGCGGGCATGGCGTGCTCCTTTTGGGTTGCCGGAGCCGGGTCGACGAGGCGGAACGGATCGCTTTGAGACCCGAAGGACGGAAAGGGACGCCAACGACGCCCCTCCTCAGCCAGGAACGCACTGATTTTACCAGAAGCCTCGCGACGAGGTCAGTCCGCTTGCGATCCATCGGCCGGGGCGTTCGAGGCGTCCAGGAGATTATCGCAGATCGGGCAGACAAAGTCCGGCGGTTTGACGACGAGCACCGAGCAGGTGACGTTTGGCAGCAGCCGCTCCGCGGCGTTGCCAATCATGATCCCGGCGACGCCGCTCCGGCCAACCGATCCCATGATCAATAAATCAATCTGGTGTTCCTTGATGAATTGCAGGATCGACTCGTCGGGGTTGCGGATGCAGTCCATCAGGTGGACCTGAATGGGTTTGGTCGATACGCCCAGGGTGGCCTGGTCCAACTGGGCGCGCAGAGTCTGTTCGGCCCGAGCGCGGACCTTGTTCTGGTAATCCGGCCCGATCTCGTCGGGAAGACTGGTGAGGCAGAGGGAAAAGAGCGGATACTCGGCCACGTGAAGCAGATGAAGGTTGGCGTCCAACGCCTGCCCCAGCTCCACGGCCAGGCGGAGGGCGGGCTCAGAGACAGGCTTGAGGTCGTTGGCGACGAGTACGTTGAGCGGCTGGTCCAGCGGCCCCGGGCGCGTTACCCAGACCGGGCATGGGCAGCGGCGGACCAGCTTCTGGGCTGTGCTGCCCATGAGTATCCGCCGCACGTCGGCACCGTTGAGGGCGCGAGCGCCCACCAAGAGCAGGTCGTGACGGCCGCGCGAGACTTGCTGGATCAATTCCAGCCAGCCCTTGCCGTGGACGAAGATGGATTCGGCCTCCACGCCCTGTTCCTTGGCCTGACGGACAAGTTCGGTCAAGACTCTGCCGGCGTCGGCGTCGATTGTTCTGGTCAGGACCAGGCGGTTGTTTTCGGTCAGGTCGTCCAGGAGGATTGCCGTCAGGTCGATGGCGGACAGGAACGTCAGCCTGGCACCCGTTTTTCCAGCCAGCCAGACGGCGTGGTGGAACACGTTTTGTGCCGTGTCCGGCAGGGTCTCGATCTAGATCCGCTCACATTGCGTGAAGTCGATGCCGACCAGGACGTTCTGAACACTGGGCAAGGGAACCTCCTTCTGGGGACCGTTGGGATCACGGGGCCGGCAGGCCCGTCGACGCGCGCAGGCGCGTCCAGATCCAGAGACCGAGGAAGAAGCCGGACAGGGACAGGGCGGTCAGGAAGAAGATGGCATAGATGGTCGCGAAGACCAGGTTGTCGGCCTCATAATTGATGAACCGGAAGAGCAAGACCTCGGCGGAGCGGTCGGGGGCGGGTTGTCCGACCTCGTGAAGCTCGTCGCGCACGAGGATCTCGCGCTGCTTCAACTCCTCGGCCTGGATGGTGTCGCGGTCGGCCGAGTAGGAGTAGTGGATCTTGTGACCGATGATCAAGAAATTGATCATGATGGCCGCCGCCAGGCCCCCGCCGTAAAACTGGACGACGTGCAGGAACGGCCGGACTTTCTCTTCGCGTACCGGGTCGGGGCTGAACTTGGTGTCCATGGCGACCATGAACAGACCGATGCCCAGGCCCATCAAGTATCGACCGGGGGCCAGCTCCCAGTGGCCGGGCGCGGGGAACCAGTTCAGGTCGAGGGTGTCGCGGATGTCCCAGTACGGCCATTCCATCATTTGTTGAAAACAAAGATATAATCCGGTGGCCAGCAGTGCGAGCCCGACGGCCACCCCGGGAAGGCCCAAGGCGATTCGGCCATGCCGCCAGCGCGCCTGGGACAGGATGAGCGACGTGGCGATGCCGATCGGCAACGGCCAGATCAGCCAGACCCGCTGCCAGGAGCTCAGGTTGGCGATCATCCCGCCGTAGATATTCATGGTATAACCATGAAAGAACTGGCAGATCCCACCGAAGAAGAACAGGGCCAGGCGGGCCCAGTTCTCACCCAGGGCGGGCCAGTCAATCTGCGGCCAGGCCAGATAGAGCGTGACGATCAGGGCCGCGCCGCCGATGGACGCGGCGGTCACGATGTCAGGGGCTTCTTCCCAGCCGTGCAACTGGCCCCAGTGCAGGACGTACAGGAGCGCGGCCGAGGCGACCACCAGGGTGGGCAAATACGCCATCGTCCCACGCGGCTCCAAGGGGCGCGATTCCGGTGTCCTCGGCATCGACAAGAGCACGATCAGGCCGGTCGCGGCGGCGGCTCCCTCAAACAGGAAGCCGAACTGCCACTCCGACACCTCGTGCGACATCGTGGCGAACGAAACCACCCCGGGCCCGGCGACCGGACAGAGGATCACGGCCCAGGCCACCGCGACCCGATAGCGAGGATCGAGCAACCTTGGCGCGCAGTAAATCACCATGCCGGCGCCCGCGCCCGCCAAGCCTCGGCC
>JBDTIR010000326.1:0-4937 GCA_039936275.1 Isosphaeraceae bacterium
TGCGCCGAGAGAGCGCGATCACCAGGTCGGTGGCCTTGGAGCGGCCGACGACCTCGGCCAGGCGGTCCACACGGCCGAGAATGGGCACCGGGTTGGACCTGGGGTGGACGACGAGTTGGCGTCCGCGTCCGGAGACGTCAACAAAGCCGACGACCGGCAAGCCCTCCCAGGGGCCTTCGTCGAGACAGCCGGCCAGGCGGCGAATCTGGCGGCGCGCCCCCACTAAAAGCAGGCGACCGCCGTCAGTCCGAGGGGCCAGGCCCTTGGGGCCGCTCCTCTCTTGGGGTTCAATCATGTGTTTGCACCGATCCATCGGTGACGGACTCGACAACGAGGCGATTCCGAAGGTCCGGACCCGCGCCCGGCTCGGCCCCGAGGGTGGAACGTCCGCTCCTTGCCACCTGTTTGGGCAACAGCGAGCGTCGCATTTAGGAAATCGTTCAAGCTCTTCCATCGGTTGATCCGACGTTGGATTCCAGTTATTCCGACAAACTCGCCCTTGAGGCTGATCCAGGTCCCCGGTAAGGTCCGTCGCGTGAATCCTCCAACTGTCCAGAACAATCCGGCTGATCGCCCGACCAACCCCGAGTTGGCGGTCGTTATCGTCAATTATAACGGATGGCCCGATGTGGTCCGGCTCGTCTTGACCTTGATCGAGAGCCCCGAGGTGGTCGAGGGACGCTGCGAAATCATCGTCGTGGACAACGCTTCGGACGGCCCCCTTCCCGACGAGTTCCTGGTCGAGCGGCCCGGCCTTCGCCTGGTCCTTCGGGTTGAGAATGGCGGATTCGCGGCCGGAGTCAACACCGGCTGGCGATCGACCAGGGCCGGTTGGCTCTTGCTGCTGAACCCCGACGTCGTCGCCGGGGCGGATCTGATCGGCCGGGTCATGGCGCGGTTGTCGCATGATCGGGCCAGGTCGGACGGGCCGCCGGGGGTCGTCGGCTTTGGCCTCAGGAATGAAGACGGGACACGCCAGCCCTCCGTGGGGGTTGACCCTAACCTCTGGCGTAGCCTTCGGGGGCTGTTCATACCGCGCCCCAGGCGGAAATACCAGCCCGCTTGGCGGACCAAAGCCGGGGAAGTCCCTTGGGTCACGGGGGCCTGCGCCTTGGTCGACGCCGCCTTGCTTCAGACCTTGGGAGGAATGGACGACGATTTTTTCCTGTATTATGAAGAAGTCGCCCTCTGCCGATCGGCCCGGGCCCTGGGCCGTCGGGTGGAATATGACCCGGGCCTGGAAGTCGTCCACCTCCGCCCGTTGCAAGACCGTCCAGTCACTCCAACCTTGCGAATCATCACAAGGCACAGCAAGCTGCTCTATTTCCGTAAACACCTGCCCTATTGGCAGTTCGTGGGTCTCTCCCGGGTGGTGATCGTCGAGTCAGTCGCCCGAGGGGCCTGGGCCAAGGGGCGAGGGCTGGCCGTCGAGGCGAGGGCCTGGCGGACAATTGGCCGCCTGACCAGGGCCTTGCGTCGCGGCGAGCCGATCGTTGGCCGCGCGGTGCTTGCCTTGGCCGAAGCCAGCGTCGGCCATGCCAAGGGCCTGCGTTGGGAGCCAGGCGCCTCGCATCCAGGACCGCACTCGTCCCAAAAATCGTCAGCCCGCCCACCAAGGTTCCGGCGCACAAGGTAGACGGGTTGTTGAGAGCGCCCTTGACGCACTGACCTTGATTTGCGATGGAAAGGGCCTTGTTGAACGCCCCTATCGGGTTGCGTTCGGAATCACAACGGCTCGCGAAGGTGCAAACTCAATGCCAGGTCAAGTCCCCAAGAGGTTCTGACGAAAATGATGCGGCCTTCGAGCAAAATCCGATAGTCAATCGAAGTCAAGGATCAGACCCAAAGGTTCGACCTTTGACAAAATAATCGGGGTCGAGCGGCGTTGACTGCGGGGCCTCCCTGAAGACGTCACAAAGGCCCAAGACACGAGAGACGGAAACCGATGCGGCGGGGCAAAGGCCAAGGGACGGCGCAGCCTCGGCGTCCAAGGAGGGACAGCGTGACACCGATGCAACATGGAGCGAGGATCATTGGTTTGATGATCCTGGCCGCTGGGCTCTTGGGCTGTCTGGCGAAGCAAACCAAGGTCATGTTCGCCGACGGCCTCCGCTATGTTCACCAAGCGCAACAGATCGACGACGGCTCCTTGGTCAACGGGCTACTTAAGGCGGTTGATCATCCGGTCTACCCACTGGCGATCGTGGCGGCGCACCACGAAGTCGGCGGGCACGGCCCGACGGACTGGCAGAAAGCGGCGCAATTGGCGTCAGTTCTGGCCGGCATCCTGCTGGTCGTGCCGGTCTATCTGGTTGCCCTGGAATTGTTCGGCCCGACGGCGGCCTGGCTCGGGGTCATCCTGACCTACGCCGCGCCCTTGACGGGTCACGTTCTGGCCGACGCGCTCAGCGAAGGGACGTTCCTGTTGTTCTGGACTTGGGGGCTCTGGTGCGCCTTGCGGTTCCTGAAGCGCGGGACGTTTGGCTGGCTGCCGCCGACGATCGGGTTCTCGGCGCTGGCCTATCTGACCCGGCCGGAGGGCCTGCTCTTGCCGGCGGCCCTGGTCTTGACCTTGGGCGTGATGCCGCTTTTACGTTCAACCAGGATGAACTGGCCGAGGTGGTGGGCGGCAATGGGCGTCCTGGTGATCGGCCCAGCGTGCCTGGTCGGACCGTATATCGCGATCAAAGGGGGCCTGGGCACGAAGCCCGCGATTCAGCGGTTCCTCGGCACCGCGCCCAAATCGGCGGCCGACGCGGTCGAGCGCCAGCGTCCCTTACCGCCGGACCAGTCCACCGCCAAAACATACGCCCTGGCCGCGAAAGAGATGTTTGAATCAGTGCGCGACGCGGTGACGGTCCCCTTGCTCCCCTTGGCCCTGGTCGGGCTCTTGGCTTGCCGGTCATTCAAGGAAAACGGTAGAGCCTGGCTGCTGGTGGGGACCATCATCACCGCGTCGGTCCTCGCCCTGATCCGCTTGCACGCTACCGGGGGCTATTGTACACCCAGACACGCGATGGTGCTGGCCTTGTTACTGATACCTGCGGCAGCCCTGGGGCTGGACCGGGTCTTGCGCTCGATCGCGATTCCAGGGCGTTGGCTTGGCTTGGGTGACGAACGATTCAAGATGGGGCCGGCAATCTGGGTCCTGACCCTGGCCGGCTTCTTCGCCTGGTATGGCGGCCGGACTATCGCGCCGTTGAACCTGACCAACGCCGGCTACCGCCTGGCGGGCAACTTTATTCTCGGACGTACCGCGCCTGGCGAGCCGGTGGTGGACGTGACCGGCCTGGCGGCCTATTACGGCGACCGCCCCGCCTACACCTTCGCCACCCTGGTCGCGGCCCCCGCTGATCCCAGAGTGCGGTACGTGATCGCCCGCGAAGCCCACCTCAACGGCCCCTGGACCTACTCGGCCAGGCTCCGCGCCCTGGTCGCCGACCGCCACCTGGTGAAGGTCTTTCCCGAACAGCCCGACCCCAACCAATCAAAAGTCTATGTCTTTGAGAGCCGTGAACCCGCCCCGGCGCAAGCTGCGATGGGTCCTGCCGGTCAGGAACGGCAATAGCCAAAGAACTTGAGGAGGACCTTTCGCGATGACGGACCTCTCAGCTCCGTTGGAGAGCGCGGTCGAACCGTCGCCCACCCCGGGCTGGCGGCCCTGGGCGGCCTTGGCGGCGTTTTACGCTGTCTGCATCGTCATCGCGACCTTTCCGATGGTCATGACCCTCTCTTCACGGTTGCCGTACACGCTTTACGATCCTCTTCAGCACATCTGGATCTTGCGATGGTATCGGACCTGCCTGCTGGAAGGGCAATCGTTCGTGCTCAGCCCAGAGCTGCATTACCCGGTCGGGGCCCCCTTGGGGTGCTTCTCGCCACTGCACCTTCAGGCGTTGTTGTTCATTCCCTTGTCGCTGGCCACGGGCAACGACGTGCTTAGCTTCAACCTGGTGATGCTGGGCGGCTTGCTGTTCACGGCCCTGGGCACGTTCGCGCTGGTCAGGCAGGTCGTGCGCGACGACCGCGCGGCTCTGTTCGGCGGCCTGGCGGCGATGCTCAGTGGCACATTGATGTTTCACGCCTCGGCGCACCTGGAGTTGGTGTACCTCGGTGGGGTCCCCTTGTTTCTGGCGGCCTGGCTCCGGTTCATGGACACGCCGAGCCGGGCTCGACTGGCGGCGGTCGTGGGCCTGTATCTCTTGGTCGCGCTCTCCGCGGCGTATTTCGCGGTCTTCGTCACCATCCCGGCGGCGCTCGACGTAGCCTTACGAAGCATCGGCGCGCTCCGCAGGCGCGATTGGTCCTGGATCAAGACGCGCCTCTCCTGGCTGATCGGCTTCTCCGCCCTGGTGGTTCCGTTGCTGGCCTTACTGTTCGCCAATCAGATCTGGGCGGCCTCACAAGGCTACCCCTTCCCCCCTGAGCGTTGCGAGCACATGTACCGGGTCCAAGGGACCCCTTGGTGGTCGTTTCTGACTCCCACAATATTCCACCGGCTAGGCAAGGCCGTGCTGAACCTCAACCCTGAGCTATTCCTGGCCTATCACTCCCAGCTTCCCAACGCCTGGGACCAGGTCTCGTATCTGGGAGTGGTGACGATCGCCTTGATCGGGTTCGCGGCGTTCGGACGGGTGCGGTTCCAGCGCGCAGGCTACTGGTGGTCCGCCTTGGGTTTGCTGGTGCTTCTGGCCTGCGGCTCCTCCTGGCAGATTGGCCGGTATCGGACGGACCTGCCGGCGGCCTGGCTGAAGTCGTACGTCTTTGCCTTCCGGATGATCCGGGTGCCTTCAAGGTTCAACATGCTGGCCACCATCGCGGCGGCGGTCGTAGCTTCGGCCGGCCTGGCTCGCCTGCTTGCGGGCATCCGGAGCCGGGCCTTGGGCCGAGTCGTGCTCGCCTTGCTGGTGCTCTTGACCATCGCCGACCTGTCGATC
>JBDTIR010000327.1:0-10209 GCA_039936275.1 Isosphaeraceae bacterium
AGCACATCGGCCGTTGGGCCTCTTCGCTGGTGGGCGTGCCAGAGCCCTTCCCAGGCTTCGTGGGCCTCCCAGTAATAGCCGGCGTTGAACAGGGCGACGCCCAGACCGTAGTCCTCCGAGGCCGCCCAGTCATCGTCCTCGATCGGTTCGAGCCGCAGATGACCACGTCCGGCCGAATGTCCCTGCGGCGAGGACGTTGGGTGCGGCCAGGGACCTCGTGGAACATAAGAGTACGCCGGGAACTCGAATTGCCGAATATGCATGATGGATTGTGAATCGGTAAACAGGCCCGACACGGTTTTTGTGCCGATCGATCAAGACTCCGGATCGATCATCGACCTTCCCCCCGTGGTCGGTCAATCTCAAAAGACGGGAAAGGTAGGCATCGCTCTTGGTGGAGAACCCCCCTTTGGTCGTCGTCAACGCGGTGGGCCTGACCGGCAGGCTCTTGCCATTGGCGACCCGTTTGCAAACCCTGGCGGACGCAGGGTGGTCGCGGCCCTTGACCGAGGCGGTCCCGGCCGTCACTTGCACCGCACAAGCGACAATCTTGACCGGCCAAAGCCCGAGCGGTCATGGGATCGTCGGTAACGGCTGGCTGTTTCGCGAGACCGGCGAGGTCCGGTTCTGGCAGCAGTCCAACGCCTTGCTTCAAGCCGAACCCCTGTACGCGACCGCCAGGCGTCGGGCCGCCGAGCAAGGCAAGACTATGCGGGTCGCGCAGCTCTTCTGGTGGTTCAATCAGGGGGCGACCGTCGATTTCAGCGTCACCCCCAAGCCTTACTATGCGGCCGACGGCAACAAGGCGTTCGGCATCGCCGGCACCCCTGACGGCCTGACCGACCGCCTGGAACAGACGCTCGGCCCATTCCCGTTCCGGACCTTCTGGGGACCGGCCGCCGGCTTACCTTGCACGCAGTGGATCGCCCGGTGCGCCGCCGAGGTCCTCAACTCCGAGCAGCCCGACCTGACGCTCGTCTACCTGCCTCACCTTGACTACGACCCCCAACGGTTCGGGCCCTCCGGCTGCGACATGCCCCGCCTGGTTGGCGAACTGGACGACGCCTGCGCCCCCTTGCTCGACGCCGCCAAGCGGCTCGGGGCGCGGGTCTGGGTCGTCAGTGAATATGGTCATTGCGACGTCTCTCGGCCGGTCCTGCTCAATCGAATCTTGAGGCGGGCCGGCTTGCTGACGATCCGCCCCGGCCCTTTTGGGGAGGTCTTCGACCCGTTCACCAGCCGAGCCTTCGCCGTCTGCGATCATCAACTTGCCCATATTTATGTATCTGATCCCGACGATATCTCTCGCGTTCAAGACCTGCTGAATGCTGAACCGGGGGTCGCCCGCACCCTGGCCGGGGCCGAGCGTTCAGAAATCGGGCTCGACCACCCACGTTCTGGGGAACTGGTCGCCCTGTCCGCCCTTGACGCCTGGTTTGCGTACCCCTTCTGGCTCGACGACCGCGCGGCCCCCGATTACGCACGAACCGTGGACATCCACCGCAAGCCCGGCTACGACCCTTGCGAACTGTTCTTCGACCCCGCGCTCACCTTCCCCAAAGGCCGCGCCGCGCTCCGCCTGATCCAGAAGAAACTTGGCTTTCGTACCCTTTTTGATGTAGTCCCCCTTGACCCGTCGCTCGTCCGAGGCAGCCACGGCCTCCCCGCCGTTCTGTCCGAGGACCGCCCCTTACTCATCGGCGACGGCCCGGCCCCGGGTTCCATGGACGGGCTCGCGATGACTGCGGTTCGAGACCTGATCTTGAACGCGTTTGTGCCGGAATGACCGCAGCCCAGAGACATCGTCTAATCAATATAAATTAAAACACAAACGATTCTCTTGACGGCCTCTGTAGCCCGGGCTGCTCGGGTCATTTATGATGGCGTGCTTGCGGACCCGGGGCGGGCGCGTTTGTCCGCTCGCTGTTTGATTTCAAGTAAACAAGGAGCCGAACCATGCCGACCTTCTTGACAACCTTGGGCTTGAAGCGTGTTCGATGGTCCTCGGTCATTCCGACCACAATGGCCCTGGCGTTGGGGATCGGCTGGGCGTCGAGAGAGGCGGCCTTCGCACAGGAGCAGGCGGAAGCGGTCGCCTCCAAGACGGTCACGTTGGATCAAGTCAAGATGTCTCGGTTCAAGGACGGCGAGAAACCCGTCGGCCAGATCGGCATCTATCTGGCAGGTGAGACACCTGGAAGCAAGGACTTTGTGACCGGCCGGTTCGTGATCGACCCTCACCAGACGCCGCACGCTCCTCACAGACATATTGAGGAAGAAGTGATGATCGTCGAGTCCGGCAACGGTGAGATCCTTTGCGACGGTAAGACCACGAAAGTCGGCCCCGGTTCGGTGATGTACACCGCCCCTGGCGTCCCGCACGGAATCACGAACACCAGCGACGACTCTTTGACGTTCACCTTCATCAAGTGGACGAGCAAAGGGGGCAAGTAAGGTTCTGGCGAACGACGCCCAGGCCCGGGAAGTCGGGAGGGCGTCGTTCGCGATTGGATCGATCAACTCATGCCGAGGATTTTGTCCATGCGCCGGGCGACGTCCTTCATGGCGGCCAGGTCGTCCTTGTACCCGACTTCAGCGCTGACCCAACCTTGGTAGCCAACGTCGGTGAGGGCCTGGCGGACGGCCGGCCAGTCAATTTCCCCCTCGCCAAGCGGGTAGCTGAAGCGTTTGGCCTTGGCGTATTCCTTGATGTGGACCTTGAGAATCCGCTTGCCGAGTTCGCGAATCCACTCCTGGGGATAACCGTACTCGACGACGTTGCCAACGTCGAAATAGGCGCCAATCCAGGGGCTCTCGAACGAGTCAATGAAGCGGATGAATTCGGGAGCGCTGAGCAGGAACTTGTTCCAGACTTCTTCAATGGCGATCTTGATCCCGTGCTTTTCAGCGTCGGGGATCAATTTGCGGATGTTGGCGTGAGATCGTTCGTAGGCCTCGCGGTGAGAGACGTCTTTGGTGACGACGGCCGGCACGAGCAAGGTGGTGGTGCCGCCGTAGGCTTTGCAGTCGATCATCGACTGGCGGATCGCGGCGAGCCCTTCCTCAACGACCTTGGGATCGGGGGAGGAGAGGGGAAAACCCCAATGCTTGGCCCCGGAGACGCCGTGAATGACGATGCCGGTTTTGTCTCGGGCGCGTAGCACTTCGTCGAGGTCAAGTTGATTGGGGGCGATCAACTCGACCCCTTCGAACCCGGCCTCCTTGAGCAGCTCGAACGTGGGCAGTATCGGCCCCTTGGTCTTGCCGCCGAGCATGAACGCCTTTCTCCAGGGGGAGTGCGGCGTGTCCGCGGCGGCGAGGGCGGGAGCGGCGACCGTGGCGGCGGCAAGGGCCGCGCCTGAGGTCTTGAGGAAGGCGCGGCGGTCGATCGGGCTCAACATGGGGTGTGTCTCTCACGAGGCGAGAATGATCAAGACGCTTGGAAGGCCACCGTAACACGCCAGGACGGGGAATCAACCCGGGAGTTCGGCCAGGCGGGCTTCGAGCAGTTCGCCGACGAGTGCGGGGTCGGCCTTGCCGCCGGTCTGCTTCATGACCTGGCCTCGGAGGAACCCCTTGACGGCTTCGGGCTTTTTCTTGCCGCTGGTCAGGTCTTCGACGGCCTTGGGATTGGCCTGGATGGCGGCCTCGATCGCGGCGGAGATCGCAGCGTGGTCAGAGACCATGCCGTAGCCGTCGCGCTTGATGATGTCGTCGGCAGGTTCGCCGCTGGCGATCATCTTGGTCAAGACTTCGCGCCCCTGGTTCGTGTTCAACTCGCGACGATGGACCCGGTTGATCAGGTCGGCCAGGGCTTCGGGTCGAACGGGGAAATCGGCCAGTTTAATTTTGGATTCCTTGACCGAGCGGAGGACGTCTTGCTGGATCCAGTTGCTGGCGAGTTTTGGATCGCTGGCCGACCGGGCGACTTCGTCAAAGTAATCGGCCACGTCCTGTCCTTGTTCAACCAGGACGTCGGCGTCGTAGGCAGGGAGGCCGTACTGGGTTTCGAACCGCTGTCGGCGCTCGGCGGGCAGTTCGCCGATCGAGGCGCGGATGCGGTCGATCCAGGGTTGATCGACGACGACGGGCACGAGGTCGGGCTCAGGGAAATAGCGATAATCGGCGGCGGTTTCCTTCTGGCGCTGGGGTTTAGTGACGCCGTCCGCGTCGTTCCAGCCGCGCGTTTCCTTGGGGGCGTCGTGGATGGTCTGGCCGTCCTCGCGCCACCTTGCGTACTGACGTTCGGCCTCATAAGTCAAAGCGCGTTCGACGGATCGAAAACTGTTGAGATTCTTGACTTCAACAATTGGCGTGGCGACGGTCTTACCGTTCGCCTGGATATGAAGATTGACGTTGGCGTCACAGCGGAGACTGCCCTCCTGCATCTCACAGTCAGAGACTTCAAGGTAGCGGAGCAGGAGCCGCAATTCTTCCAGGCAGCCTTTGGCGTCAGCCGGATTGCGCAGGTCGGGCTCGGTGACGATCTCCAGCAAAGGAATGCCGGCGCGGTTCAAATCCACCTCAGAGAATCCATAATTTCCGTGAATGAGTTTGCCGGTGTCTTCTTCAAGGTGAATCCGGGTCAACCGGCATCGGCTGCCGCCGCCGCCGTCCTTGCGCAAGGGGACTTCCAGAGAGCCTCCGAGGCTGAACGGCAGGTCGTACTGGCTGATCTGATAGTTCTTGGGCAGGTCTGGATAGTAATAATTCTTGCGGTCCCACTTGGTGAACGAGGCGATCTCGGCCCCAAGGGCGACGGCGGTTTTCAGGGCCAGGTCAAACGCCTTGCGGTTCATGACCGGCAAGGTGCCAGGCAAGCCAAGCGCGACCGGGTCGGTCTGGGTATTCGGAAGCAGGCCGAAGTCTGTGCCGCAGGCCGAGAACATTTTGCTCTCGGTCAGGAGCTGAACGTGGACTTCGAGGCCGATGATGATCGTGTAGTCCATCGTTCGCTCTAGCTGAAGGTGCCTGAAGGATAAGAAGTGAAATACTCGTTGTAATCACGCCCGATGGAATAAATCCCGCCTTGCCGGACCTGACTCTCTGAGTGGACGACCAGGTTCACGCGACGGAGGTCGTCTGAATGATCCGCCATTTGATTCTGGAGAGCTTCCCAAACGGCCCGATAGGACGCGAAGTCGTCCTTATCATTAAAATCGCTGGCGACAAAAATAATATTTACGCGATCTAAATCCTCATTCAATTGATAATAAATCCAGTAGTCCTGGTCGTTCCAGTTTCGGGCCTTCGCGAGTTCGAGCAGGCCGCGAATCACATCACGAAGAACACCTCTCAGGTCCGTTCCATAAGCCATGTCAGCACTCCCGTCTCCGGATGGCGGAGCTGCTCAAAGAATCTCAACGCCTGATCGCGCGACTCGGGATTATCCGGCTGATACCGAAAATCATTCAATCTCGTGGCGATTTCCCGAATGAAGGCCCAATTCCTTTGAAATTCCAGGCTTTCCGCTTCTCGAAACCCCAGTTGGCTTCGAAGCCCGGCATGGAGCATCAAGGCGTCAAGATCATGAATCTCAAAGATCCCTGGAAGAAAATCGATCTCCAGCCGCTTGCAGATCAATGACTTCAGGAGAATCTCGATCGTGTAGATTCCCGCGGCGATGGCTGAAGCGAATCGATCGGCGGCGAGCATGGCGTCGGCGTCCTGAAGGCGCGCTTTCCAGGCCTCTTCCAACTCGACACGCTTTCCACTTCCCTTGGTCAGTTTTCGGTCACCCGCCATTATACCAACCCTTGGGGCCGCCGCGTGTGCCAGTCGGTGGCCTGCTCGAAGACGCGGGCGGTACGAAGCAGGTTCTCCTCGGCGAAGGCGGGGGCGAGTAGTTGCAGGCCGATCGGCAAGCCGGCCCGGGTCAGGCCGCAAGGGATGCTGATTCCGGGGATACCGGCCAGGTTGGCAGTGATCGTATAGATATCAGAAAGATACATCGCCAACGGGTCGGCCGTCTTCTCGCCGAGCTTGAACGCGGGGGTGGGCGAGGTGGGTCCTAGCAAGACGTCCACCTTGGTAAAGGCGGCGTCGAAGTCATTGCGGATCAGGCGGCGGACCTTGAGCGCCTGATTGTAATACTGGTCGGCGTAGCCGGCCGAGAGGGCGAAGGTGCCCAGCATGATCCGCCGCTTGACCTCGGCGCCGAACCCCTCGGCGCGGCTGGCCATCATCATCCGGATCAAAGGGGGAAGGTCTTCTTCCTCGGGGGTCGTGGGAGCGAAGTCCTTGGCCCGGTGGCCGTAGATCGTGCCGTCGTAGCGGGCGAGGTTGCTCGAACACTCGGCCGGGGCGACCAGATAGTAGGCTTCGACGCCGTATCCGGTGTGGGGCAACGAGACTTCCTGAACCGTGGCCCCGTGCTGTTCATAGACGCGCACCGCCTCGCGCACGGCGGCGTCAACCTCGGGGTCGAGCCCTTCGCTGAAGAACTCGCGGACGAGTCCGATCCGGAGGGAGGCGGGTTTCTGATCGAGGGTCGCCGAGTAGTCGGGCACCGGGGCGTCGACGCTGGTTGAATCCATCGGGTCGTGACCGGCGATGGCTTTCAAGAGCAAGGCAAGGTCGGTCAGGTCGTGGGCGAAGGGGCCGATCTGATCGAGTGAGCTGGCGAAGGCGATCAGACCGTATCGGCTGACGCGGCCGTAGGTTGGCTTCAACCCCGCGAGGCCGCAGTGCGAGGCCGGCTGGCGGATCGAGCCGCCGGTGTCGGAGCCGAGCGACAAGGGGGCCAGGTCGGCGGCGACCGCCGCGGCCGAGCCGCCCGAGGAGCCGCCTGGAATCCGGTCGAGGTCCCAGGGGTTGCGGGTCGGGCCGAAGGCGCTGTTCTCAGTCGACGAGCCCATCGCGAACTCGTCCATGTTCGTCTTGCCCATCAGGACGGCGCCCGAGGCCCGCAACCGGGTGATGACGGTGGCGTCGTAAGGGGGGCGAAAGTTCGCGAGCATCTTGCTGGCGCAGGTGGTCGGCTCGCCGATGGTGCAGAAGTTGTCCTTGATCGCGATCGGCACCCCGGCGAGCGGGCCGAGCGGCTCGCCGGCCTTCCGCCTGGCGTCAACGGCGCGGGCCTGGTCAAGCGCGCGGTCGGCGTCTTGGTGCAGGAAGACGTTGAGCCGGTCGTTGAGGAGATCGGCGCGGTCAAGGTAGGCGCGGGCGACCTCCTCGGCCGAGACGGTCCCGGCGTTCATTTGCGCGATCAAGGCGGCGGCGGTAGTGCGGGTCAGGTCCATGATGAGCCAATGATCGCTGGATATCAAATAAGAGTTAAGGCGACGCGGACAGCCTTGTCCTTCAACGACTCGCGGTTATTCCAGGACGGTGGGCACCAGGAAGCTCTCGTCGTTCCGTTCCGGGGCGTTAGCCAGGGCGGCCTCTCTGGTTAATGAGTCGCCGCGACGATCGTCGCGGAAGACGTTGCGGACCTCGACCCCGTGGGCCAAGGGTTCAACCCCGGTCGTATCCAGCGCCTGAAGGTGGTCGACGTAGCCGATGATCGCGTTCAGTTGGCCGGTGAACCGATCAAGTTCCTCGGTCCCCATCCGCAACCGTGCCAGCAGGGCGACCTTGGCCACGTCTTCTCGTGAGAGTGCCATTGGAGAATCGGTCCTCACCAAACCTCGAACGGGAAACCGCGCCGTCGGTCCTTTTGCCAACTATTGGCGAACTTGACCGCGAGCGAGACGTCAGTCTGCCAGATGTCTCCCGCAGTTTCAAGGTTCGGAGGTCAATCCGCCAGATGTCTCCCGCAGATTTCAGGTGTCGGAGGTGAACGTGGGCGCATGGAGACCAATCGTGGAATTTGGGCGTCATCCCGACCCTGGAAGTTCTTCCCCTCGGCCGCCCGGAAGGGCGCGGACCCCAAGCACCAGGCCCGCCAATGTCTCCGTTAAACTTTCAATCAAAGCAGACGGCTTTGGCCTGATTTATGCTGGTAATCGGGCGTAACATGTGCGATAATCTCGCATCCGCACCGTCTCGGCAACCGTTATCGACAAGGTTCCGTGTTCGATCGCGGAAGGACGACTTCCCATGGGCGACAGTTGTTTCTCCGACATGGGCCGTATGCCAGACGACGGCGACCTCGACGAGACTGACCCCAAGGCCGACATCCTCACCAGTGATTTCGCTTTGGTCACTCCCATGGCGGAAGGGGCCGCCCCGGCCGGGTTGGGGACGGAGGTCACACTCGCCGACGGACGATCTCCGGCCGCGACGGAACGCCCCGTCCCCTCGGTGCCCGGCTATGAGATCGTCCGTGAGCTCGGCCGAGGCGGTATGGGCGTGGTTTACCTGGCGCATCAAGGCCGGCTGAACCGACTTTGCGCCCTGAAGATGATTCTGGCGGGTGCCCACGCTAATTCCGAGGCGTCTGGTCGCTTCCTGACTGAGGCTGAGGCGGTGGCCCGGCTCCATCACCCCGGGATCATCCAGATTCACTGCATCGGCGAGGCCGGCGGCCTGCCGTTCATTGAGTTCGAGTACGTCGACGGGGGCAGCCTGGATCAAGGGCTTGACGGCACCCCATGGCCGCCTCGGCGGGCGACGGCGCTGGTCGAGCAACTGACCCGCGCCGTGGCTGAGGCGCACCGCAGGGGCATCGTCCATCGCGACCTGAAGCCGGCCAATATCCTGCTGTCGAGCGACGGCACGCCCAAGATTACCGACTTCGGTCTGGCCAAGAGCCTGGGCATCAATGCAGACTTGACGCGAACCAACTCCATCCTGGGCTCGCCCAGCTACATGGCTCCCGAGCAGGCCGACGGCAAGACTCGCGACGTCGGCCCGGCGGCCGACCTCTATTCGCTCGGGGCGATTCTCTACGAACTGTTGACCGGCCGGCCGCCATTCCGGGGGGCAACGGTCCTGGAGACGCTCGAACAGGTGAAGGGGACCGAGGCTGTTCCGCCCTCACGGCTGGTGCCGGGCTTGTCGCGCGACCTGGAGACGATCTGCCTGGTCTGCCTGCGCAAAGAGCCTGAGCGGCGGTACGCTTCGGCCGGGGCCTTGGCCGAAGATCTGCGGCGTTCTCTGTCCGGGGAGACCATCCTGGCCCGGCGCCGTGGCCCGGCGCAGCGAGCCTGGCGGTGGTGCCGCCGCAACCCAATGGTCGCCGCTTTGGCCGCCTCGGTCCTGCTGCTCTTGACGGCGCTGGCCATCGGCTCATCGATCGCCGCGTTCCGTCTGAACGCCCAGCGCAACGCGATCCTCGCCCACCAGCACCGCGCCGAACGGGCGGAGGCTCAGCGCCGGGTACTGCTGGTCGATTCCCTGTTATCGGCCGAGCCCGACGTCGTCCCGTTCCTCGTGGATTCGCTCCGGCCTGCCCGCAATCACGTTTTGCCCAGGCTGAGACGCATGTTCGCGGACCCGGCCGGCTCCTCCCGTCAGCAGCTCCGGGTCGCCGTCGCGCTCACCTTGCTGGGCGAGCCGAAGTCACTCTTCTTGATCGAGAGCATTCCGACGGCCCCCGTCAATGAGTGCCGCAACCTCGTCTCCGCCCTGGCGACGGTGAAGTGTTCCGTCGTCGACGACCTGCGCCGACACGCCGAGACCGCACGCGACCCGGCAACCCTGGCGCGGTTCGCCTCCGTGCTCTTGAGCCTGGGCGAGCCGGGCGTGGCGCGAAACACCCTGGCCCCACGAGACGATCCAGCGGAGCGAGTCGCCTTGACCCACGGGTTCGCGGCCTGGCATGGCAGCCTCAACGCCTTACCGGACCTCTTCCGAAGCACCAACGATCCGGCGTTCCGGAGCAGCCTGGCCGCGGCGGTCGGTCTGATCGAGCCCGGCACCCTCTTGCCGGAAGAGCGGATCGGTCTGGAACGGGCCTTGAGCGATCTCCACCGCGACGATCCCACCGCCGCGACGCACTCCGCCACCGGCTGGGCCCTGCGCCACTGGGGGATCAAGCCGCCAACCATCGCCCCGACGCCAGCGCCCTCCTTGGGCCGTCATTGGTTCGTCAATGGTCAGGGGATGACTCTCGTCGAAGTTCCGCCGGGCATCTTCGTGATGGGCGGCCCAAGAGGGATCGTCCCGCATTGGGTTGCTCTGACGCGCACAGTCTTCATGAGTGACCGTGAGGTCCGGGCCGACAGCTTCGAACGCTTTGTCGCGGACCCGCGGTGTCCGGCCGAGGAGAAGCCCAAGGACTGGCCGGGCATCAATAAGGACGTTAGCCCGACAGGAGATTGTCCG
>JBDTIR010000328.1:0-2895 GCA_039936275.1 Isosphaeraceae bacterium
GAGGGGAGATATTCATACGCATCCTGCTCGTTGGGGGCGAGCGCCTGGCCGACCCTGGGCAAGACCTTGCGGAAGAAAAGAAGATACAATCGGCCGAGCAAGGCGCCTCGGGGCCTGGAGAATTCCAGGATCGCCACCTTGCCACCAGGGCGGGCGACCCGGACCATCTCATCAATCCCCAGGGCGGTGTCGGCGACGTTGCGCAGACCGAAGGCGACCGTGACCACGCCGAAGGTGTCATCGGGCAACGGGAGGCGTTGGGTGTCGCCTTCGATCAGGGTGATCCGACCGCTGGCCCCGCCTTTGTGGACCTTGGCGAGGCCGATTTCAAGCATTGGCCGGCAGAAGTCCGAACCGACCACGGGCGACCCGCCAGCCGCCGCTCGGTCGTAGGCCAGGGCGAGGTCAGCCGTCCCCGTGCAGCAGTCGAGCACCGGCACCCCGGGTTCTGGCGGAACAACCTTGGTGGTGAACCGTCGCCAGGATCGATCAATATTCAGGCTCAAAAGGTGATTGAGCAGGTCGTACCGCCCGGCGATCGAGGCGAACATCGCCTGAACTCGCCGGCCGGACTTATCAACCCGGGGAACTTCGGTTTCAATAGCCACGTCGCGTCCGTCCACTCTCGTTCTCTCGTCCGGAGGGTCCTGGTCCTTCCCCCCAAGGATGGTATACGCAAGTCGCCCGGATTGTCCATGCGATCAAAGGCACCAGCGGGAGGATTTCAGATTTCAGAATAGTGGACGTTCGTCACGGCCACCCTACATTAGTCCTTGTATACGCAATAACAATGAACATTAAAATCAACCGAATAGATAGGGAATCATAAAGCAATGGGATACCGCTCGCTTGCCGCGTGCCTTGACGACCTGCGCCGGCATGGACGCCTGGTTGAGATTGATCAGGAGGTTGACCCGTACCTGGACATCGCGGCCGTGCAGCGGCGGGTGTTTGAGGCGGGGGGACCAGCTCTCTTGTTCAAGCGGGTGAAGGGGTGCGCCTTCCCGATGGTCGGCAACCTTTTTGGCACCGTCGAGCGGACGCGGTTTTTGTTCCGCGACACCCTGGAGGCCGTGAGGCATCTGGTTGAGCTGAAAGTCCAGCCGCCCAGAGCTTTGCGCCGCCCTTGGCGGTATCGGGACGTCCCGTTGACGGCGTTGCGGCTCTTGCCAAGACGGGTCCGAACCGGGCCGATCCTGGTGCATCAAGCGACCATTGACCAGTTGCCCGGGCTTCAGTCGTGGCCCCTGGACGGGGGGCCGTTCATCACCTTGCCGCAGGTCTACACCGAGGACCCCGATCGGCCAGGGCTGGCGCGGTCGAACCTGGGGATGTACCGGGTCCAGCTTGCGGGCAATCAGTATGAGCCGAACCGCGAGGTCGGCCTGCATTATCAGATCCATCGGGGGATCGGCGTTCACCACGAGGCGGCCATCAGGCGCGGGGAGCCGTTGCGGGTGAACGTGTTCGTCGGCGGACCCCCTGCCTTGACCGTCGCCGCTGTGATGCCCTTGCCGGAAGGTCTGTCTGAGCTGAGTTTTGCGGGGGCCCTGGCCGGACACCGGATTGCGATGGTTGCCCCTTCTGGGTGTTTGCCGATGCCCGCCGAGGCGGATTTCGTGATCTGCGGCACGGTCGATCCCGATCGGCTCAAACCGGAAGGGCCGTTCGGCGACCACCTCGGTTATTACAGCCTGGCCCACGACTTTCCCGTCTTGCGGGTCGATCGGGTCTATCACCGCCCGGGAGCGATCTGGCCGTTCACCTCGGTCGGCCGCCCTCCCCAGGAAGACACCTCGTTCGGCCAGTTGATTCATGAGTTGACCGGCCCTTTAATTCCCACGGTCTTGCCAGGGGTCAAGGGGGTCCACGCGGTGGACGCCGCCGGGGTCCATCCGCTCCTCCTGGCGATTGGAAGCGAGCGTTACGTTCCTTACGCTCCGATTCAGCGTCCGCAAGAAATCCTTACGCAAGGCCACGCCATTCTCGGCCAGGGGCAGATGTCGCTGGCGAAGTATCTCTTGATTGTTTCCAGTGGAGACGACCCCGCGCTTGACGTCCACGACATCCCCGCGTTCTTCCGTCATCTGCTCGAACGGGTGGACTGGTCGAACGACCTGCACTTTCAGACCCGAACGACGATCGACACGCTCGACTACAGCGGCCACGGCTTCAACCAAGGGTCGAAGGTCATCATCGCCGCCGTCGGCCCGAAGCGTCGCGCCTTGCCCTTGACCTTGCCCGACGGCCTCCGTCTCCCCGACGGTTTCGGCCCTCCCCGCATCACCCCCTTGCCGGGCGTGCTCGTGGTTCAAGCCCCGCCGTTCCAGGCCCTTGATGATTCGCTCCGCCGCTTCTGCGCGTCCATCCCGCCGGACGACCCGATCAGCGCGTTCCCCTTGATCGTCCTTGTCGATGACGCCGAGTTCACCGCCAGGACCGCTCGAAACGTCCTCTGGGTGACGTTCACCCGCTCTAATCCCGCGTCCGACATCGACGGCGTCGGCTCCTCCACCGATCACAAGCACTGGGGCTGCGCCGGCCCCCTGGTGATCGACGCCCGCACCAAGCCGCACCACGCCCCCCCCTTGATTGACGACCCCGAGGTCGAGCGCCGGGTCGACGCGCTGGGGGCCCCTGGAGGGCCGTTGCATGGGATTCTTTGAATTTATGGAACATCAGCAGCGCCGAATCTCATCGTCCACATCGAATTCGACTTCGGAGCCGTGCTCCTCGTCCCAGCGGACCTTGAGAAAAAAGTTTCCGCTCCACGGGTTCGTGTCCGTGGTGGATCAGGATGAAGGCCCCTCCATCGATATTCGCCAGGATGTTCTCATCGGTGATTTGCCTGTGATCGTCTTCATAATCCGCGCGCTCATCCGGGTCGAGTTGGTC
>JBDTIR010000329.1:0-7447 GCA_039936275.1 Isosphaeraceae bacterium
CGGACCTCTCGGTGGGGTACGGATCGGGTCTTGGGTGTGGTCTTGGTGGTCTGGATGGACTGGGGCTCAGGCCCGGCGTCGATGGGCGGGCTCGCGCTCCGGCCGGCGCAGGCGGCCAGGGCGGCCAGCGTGCCGAGAGCGACGATCAAGACGCGACGGGTGGAGAAGAGGGTCGGCATCGGCATCAGAGGGCCCCCGAACGAACCCAGAGTTCGAAGTCCGCGGCGACGTCGGCCGAGGCGACCGCCATTTCTTCGTCCTCGGGCCGGGCGCGTCGGACGATCGCCACATGGTCCCCGTTGACGTGGATGAAGAGGACCTGTCCCGCCTCGACCTCAATGACCGGCTCGACGGTCTGAGTGGTCGCCACCCGGGGAATTCCGGGTTCGACCCCTGCTTTTGGCCCGGTCATGGGAACGAGGGCGAGCAAGACCGCCGCCGCCAGGGCCAGGCCGGCTGCCATCACGCCCCAGAGCGGCAAGAAGCGCGGTCCCGCTCGTTGAGCTTGAGGCGCGGCCTCGCTTTGCGTCACATGGGCCCAGACCCGGTCAAAATCCGCATCGCATGGTTCAGCGGGACGAGTGGCCGCCCAGAGTCGGTCGAGCCGCCTGGCCTTCGCGTTCCAGGCGGCGCAATCCGGGCAGTTCGCCAGATGCTGCTGCAACTCGATTGGAGCGAGATCGCCGGTGGGCGCGGCCAGTTCCCGGGTTACATCCGAGCATTGCATAACATTACCTCTATATAGTAAATTATTTGCATTCAATTATTAAAAATGTCAAAGTTATTCAATCGATTCCCTCAACCCCTTCCAGAGACGATTGCAGCTTCTGCCTGGCGTAGTGGAGGCGGCTCATCACAGTGCCGAGGGGGATGTTCTGGCAGGCGGCGATCTCCTTGTAGCTCAACTCGGCCTCGGCAAAGAGGATGAAGCAGGCGCGGGTGGCCGGGCTGAGCCGGTCGAGGGCGGCGTCAAGGGCTCGCCGCAGATCCTGGCGGTGCAGGCCCAGGGCGGGATCGTGGTTCATCGCGGCCCCAGGGTCGCCGGTTCCCACGTCGTCGAGTCGCAAAGTTAGTCGTCGCCGGCGTTTACGGCCGAGGTCGAGGGCCGCGTTGGTCACGATCTTCAGGAGCCAGGTCCGGAACCCGCTCCGCCCGTCGAAGTCCTCCAGATGAAGCACGGCCTTGAGGAACCCGTCTTGCACCGCGTCCAGGGCGTCTTGGTCATGACCCAGCAGGCGGACGGCGACCCGTTGCGACACGCCGAAATGGCGGCGGAACAACTCCTCACGCGCGACGAGGTCGCCCGCCTTGACCTGCTCAATCAGTTGCTCGTCGGGCGTCGTCAAAACGCCTGCCTGCGGTTCGGGCATGCGGTTCCTCGACCGATCACTCTCATTGATCAATTGACGTCCCTCGCCCCTCGTCTATTCGGAAACCTCGAAAAAAAAAGGTCCGCGCCAACGACCGAGATCGACCCGAATGATCGGGGCCAAAACCTCGCCTTGACCGTTTTCGAGGTTCGACACACAATGCCGACGCTTCTGCTGAAGCCCCGTTTCGCGGCTTCATTGGCTAACGCACCTCGACTTGATGGCATTCCCCCCTTTTTTTGATATTCGCTGATTGAGACGAACGGATTCAACCCCCGTCTTGGACCTCGACGCACCCTTTTTTTGGCTCCTTTTGGCCAAGGGACGCGGGAAGTTTTGAGACGGGGACGCAAACGGGACCATGCCCTTCCTTGAAACTGAGAGCAGCCCCGTGCCCGGAGGAACCTCGCCGTGATGCGTCGCTCGACCACCCACCTTGCCATCCTCTTGGCCCCCTTGGCCTGTGTCGCCGCGCCCAAGGCCGTGCTGGCCGTCGGCATGACCAGCCCGACGGTCTACCGGTTGAAGAACGGGACCGATCACCCCCTGGATCACGTCTTCCTTGGCTTCGTGCCCAACGGCGCGATCGTCTCCCCGGACGCGAACGGTCAGGAGAGCGCCCTGAAGATCGTCGGCCAGTCCGCCGACTACAACCCGATCGCGCCGATTAATGCTGCAGTGATTGACTTCCGCAAGACGGCCGACAGTCCACCCGAGCAAGCCCTGGGGCTTGACTTCCAGGGCACCAATTTCGCCTGGCTGACCGGCGGCAACAATGCGAATCCGCCGACGCCCACCGTCGAAAACACGCTCCAGCCCGGCCAGTTCGTCGACTTCACGCTCAACCTGCGGTCGCTCTCCGACCAGTTGCAATGGTCGTTCATTGACCCGCCCGCCACCTCTGGTCTCGAATTCGGCGCCAGGCCCGACGAACCGGTAAACCCGGACCCCATCGGCCCAACGACTCCGACCAACCCGGGGGCAGAGGTTCCTGAGCCCTTGCCCTTGGTGCTCTGGTCGGCCCTGACGCTCTTGGCCCTGGTCCGTGCTCAGGTCTACCGACGCTCGATCAGGCTCGTCGCGTGAGCCGTTTGGTTGAAATGAGACCGTCGGTCAACCGAAACCCGACCCATGCCAAGGAACGACGCGAGGACCAAGGAAACCCTCTTCGCGACGTTCCCTCGCGTGCGTCTCGCCGTTTGGTTTGCCGGTGAACCGAACCCTTTGAGAAGTGAGCCCCTTGGCACGCGGGCTGGCTCTCGGTCATGATGGGCGTTGAAGCGCTTTGCAAGGTGCGGCCCATTGTCAAAAGAGGAACCCCGCCCGCCGTGGACGTCTTGCTCAGTGAAACCCAGATTCAGGAGCGTGTTGGCGCGCTCGCTCGGCAGATTGAGGCCGACTATCAAGGGAAACACCTGACGATCGTCGCTGTGTTGACCGGCAGTCTGATCGTGCTGGCCGACCTGATCCGCCAGATCCATTTGCCTCTGCGCGTGGCTTTGCTTCAGGCCAGCAGCTATCGAGGAACGGCCACGAAGGCCGGCTCGCTTGCCCTCAACGAGGCGTTCGCCCCCGACGTGGACGGCCGCGACGTGCTCTTGCTCGACGACATTCTGGACACCGGCCACACCCTGGCGACCCTGGTCCCCTTGATGCAAGCCCGAGGCGCCCGCAGCGTCCGCACGGCAGTCCTCTTGCGTAAAATCGGCCGCCAGGTCGTTCACATCGAGCCCGATTACTGCGGCTTCACCATTCCTGACGCCTTCGTCGTCGGCTATGGTCTCGACTACAACGACGACTATCGCCACCTGCCCCATGTGGCCGTCCTTTGCCAATCCAGACCTTCGCTGATGGACGAATCGCCCGAGGTCGGGTAGAGTCTGGAGCGATCTTGACGTGTGACGCCCAAAAAGGGCCGCATCGACCCGTTTGGGCCAGAGAAAGAAACGACAACAACGGTTGGAGGTTAATAATCCCATGGCTCGCAACGATCCCAGGGCGGTTCTTCGCAAGCGCAGGAAACAGAAACATCGTCTGGCGAACCGCCAACTTCAGCGGGAGAACAAGCTTGCTCAGCAGGAGGCGAAGGAAGCGAATGCCTCCTGACGTCAGTTCGTTTCGGTCGTTTGTTCGTTTCCGGGAGCGGCCCCAAACGGGTGAAGGCCGTCCCCAAACGGCCCAACCTCAACGCAAAACGCACCTTCGCTCGCCGTGAAGATCGCCTTGGTCACGCGCCGATTTCCGCCCTTGATCGGCGGGGCTGAGAAGGTATTGAGCTATCTGGCCCCCGCTTTGGCCGCCGAAGGGGCCGAGGTTTCCGTCCTTACCGCGCGCCTCTCGGGGCTTCCTCAACGGGAGACGATCCCGACGGCGGCCGGGTCGCTAACCGTCGTTCGCTTGCCCTCGGCGGGTTTGCGGTTTGTCGGCACCTGGCTCTACATGCGCAACCTCCGCCGCTGGCTTGATCGGCATCCGATTGACCTGGCGTATGTTTCGATGCTCAAGCACGACGCCTATGTTGCCGTCGGCTCTGGGCTCCGGCGAGGGTTTCCGGTGGTGCTCCGTCCCGAAGGGGCGGGGGCGACCGGCGACCTGGCCTGGCAATCTTGGGGACGGTTCGGCCGCACTATTGGCCGGCGCTGCCGGCAGGCCGACGCCGTCGTCGCGATTTCTCGGGCGATCCGCGACGAGTTGGTCCGGAATGGTTATGACCAAACGACCGAGATCATCGACTTGCCGAACGGCGTTCCCGTTCCTGCCGAACCTTGGCGGCGTCGAGACGCCTGGCGATCCAGCCCAACCGCCCTGTTCGTTGGCCGCCTGGCCTCGGAAAAAGGGCTCGACACCCTCATTGACGCCTGGCCGATCGTCCTTGAAACGTACCCGGCGGCCCGCCTGATCCTGGTCGGTGACGGCCCGGAACGGCCTGCCCTGGAGGCCAGGAGGGATCACTTGGGCCTCGGTTCCGCGATCGAATTCCCGGGCCCTTCGGACGATCCCAATCCCCTGCTCCGCAACTCCGATCTGTTCATCCTGCCTTCGCGAGAGGAAGGAATGAGCATCGCCTTGCTCGAAGCGATGGCCCTGGGAATGCCGCTGGTCGCCTCGTCGATTCCAGGCAATCGCCGTCTGGTGGCCGACTTCCGCCAGGGGCGGCTCTTCCCCGTGAGCAACGCGCGGCTTCTGGCCCTGACGATTCTCGACCAATGGGCTGACTTCGACCGCGCCGTACACATGGCCGCCGCGGCGCGTGGCCTTGTCAACCAGAAGTACGCGATTGCCACCGTCGCCCGTCAGCACATGGACCTGTTCCGGCGCTTGGTCAAGCCATAGATTGAGAAATCTGATCGGCCTTATGGAACAAAATCCTATGAGAAATGGTATGATCGTCGGCACCGTCTCTCTCCACCTCCGCGAATGATGAAATTTTGTTCGAATGCAACAAACATTAAATTTATTTATTTATTTTTAATATACGTCATTCGATCTGTTAATGATTCAAAATCGTTGTGTTTCGATCGATTTTCAAAAAAAGGAGGCGAACCCTCCTTCTTTTTCCCGTCCTGGACCCCATTTTTGTGCTGAACGTCTTGCAACTGATCCCCACCCTTGACCGTTCCGGGGCCGAGAAGCAGATGGTGCTTCTGGCCAAGGGGTTGCCTCGTGAGCGGTTCCGGGTAGAGGTTGCGGCCCTGACCAGGCTCGGCCCCCTGGAGGCCGATCTGACGCGCCTGGGCATTCCGGTCACGCTGATCGGAAAGCGGCACAAGGCTGACCCTTTGGCCTTGAGGCGCCTGGTCCGGTTCATGGTCGAGCGCCAGTTTGACGTGGTGCAGACCTGGATCTTCGCGGCGAACACCTATGGGCGGCTCGCGGCAAGGCGGGCCGGGGTACCGGTCGTGGTCACGGCCGAGATGGCCGTTGACCTCTGGAAAGGGTGCACCCCCCTGGCGATCGACCGCCGTTTGGCCTGCTGGACCGATCGCGTGGTCGGCAACTCCCGAGCGGTGGTTGACTTCTACCGCAACGCGGGCATCCCCGACGACCGCCTGGCGATGATCTACTCAGGAATCAGCGACGAGGAGCCCCCGACGGTTGATCGCGCCGAGGTCCGCGCCTCGCTGGGCTTGCCGACCGACGCCCCTTTGGCCCTCTTCGTCGGTCGCCTGGCGGCCCAGAAAGGGGTGGACGACCTGCTCAAGGCGCTCGACCTGCTCCAACACGTTCGCCCCGATTTGCGAACCTTGATCGTCGGCGACGGCCCCTTGCGTGGCGACCTGGAAGAACTCGCCAATGCTTTCCGGCTTGGGGGTTCGGCGCGGTTTCTCGGCCATCGCGACGACGTTCCTCGCTTGCTCGCCGCGGCCGACCTGTTAGTCTTGCCCAGCTTGTACGAAGGCTTGCCCAACGTCGTGCTTGAGGCGATGCGGTTCCGAGTGCCGGTCGTCGCCACGGCCGCCCCTGGCACGACTGAGGTCGTCAACGACGGCCAGACCGGCTTACTCGTTCCTCCACGCGCTCCCAAAGAGCTGGCGAGGGCGATCCGCACGCTCCTGGACGAGCCCGAATTTGCCCGACGCCTCGGTGAGGCCGGCCGCGCCCGGGTCGAGGCCGACTTCCGCGCCGAGACGATGGTCGCTCGGTTCGCCGAACTCTATGAAGGACTCGCCCGGACCAAGGGGCGATTGGTATGATTGTCGTGACGGATGTTGGGCCTTTGGGGTCAACGACCCCTCGCTCGGCAACCATCCAGAGGAGGAAATCCCCAAATGTTGGCGACAACGTCGAGCGGGTCCGCCCTGGACCTCGACGAGGTTCCCCCGTTGCCAGTCCGCCGGTTCTCGGTGGTGGAATACCGTCGCATGATCGAGCTTGGGCTCTTCGACGATGATGAGCGTTTCGAGCTGCTCGAAGGATGGATCGTTCCCAAAATGGTGCGCAATCCATCTCATGACGTGACGATCGAATTGACGCATGAAGCGTTGCGCGGTTTTTTGCCCGAAGGGTGGCGAGTCCGGAACCAATTCGCGACGACCACGGCGGACAGCGAGCCCGAACCCGACCTGATCGTCGTCCGTGGCGTTCCTCGCGACTACCTCGATCACCATCCAGGCCCCTTGGAGACGGCCCTGGTGATCGAAGTGGCCGATTCCTCGCTGGTGCGTGACCGAGGCGTCAAGCGTCGGCTCTACGCCAGAGCGGGCTACCCGGTCTACTGGATCATCAACCTCGGCACCGCCAGGGTCGAGGTGTACACCGATCCGACCGGCCCCGACGCGAACCCAGCCTATCGCCTGGTCCTTGAGTTCGGCGTTGAAGATTCGGTCCCCCTGGTCATTGACGGGCGCGAGGTCGGCCGCCTGCCCGTCCGGGATCTGTTGCCTTGAGAAGTCTCTTGATTCATCCTCCCCTGGGCATGAACCGTTCGAGGTCTTCAGCCTTGGCGATGACGGTGACGCCGTCCTCGGTGACGTTGAGCCCTCGGGCGCGGTCGGCATCGTGGTTCCAGCCGATGTCGAACCCGGGGGGGACCTTGACGTTCTTGTCAATAATCGCGCGCCGGATTCGGGCGTGGCGGCCGACCTCGACGCCGTCGAACAGGATCGAGTCCTCGACCAGGGAGAAACTGTTGATCCGGACGCCTGGCGAGAGAATACTGCGGTAGACCTGGCCGCCCGAGACGATCGCCCCTTGGCAAACCAGCGAGTCAAACGCGGCCCCCCGGCGGGTCCCCTCGGTGTGGACGAATTTCGGAGGCGGCATCGGCGGCTGAAAGGTATGGATCGGCCAGGCGCGGTCGTACAGGTTGAGGATTGGATCGACGGCAATCAAGTCCATGCTGGTCTGGTAGTATGCGTCCAGGGTGCCCACGTCGCGCCAGTAGGCCGCCTGCTTGCGGTTTTCGTCGCGAAACGGATAGGCGAAGACACGCGCGTCCTTGAGCATCCCTGGAATGATGTCCTTGCCGAAATCGTGCTGGCTTGACTCCTTCTTGGCCGCGTCCTGAAACAAGAGTTCATACATGACGTTGGTAGCGAAGACGTAAATTCCCATCGACGCCAAGGCCAGGTCCGGAT
>JBDTIR010000330.1:0-4309 GCA_039936275.1 Isosphaeraceae bacterium
TGCGGCGTGTGCAGCCTTCCCAACCGCGCGTCGGTGCCGGGATCGCGACCGAGTAACGTAAACCCGACGGCGGATTCAGGGAGCATCGGACCCATCACGTCGTTCGGGAAAATTTTAACCACAGGTAAACACGGATTAATATCGATAAAATCCATTAAACATCAATATCGATTCGTGTTTATTCGTGGTTAAAATTAACTTATTCGTTTTTGAGTTTGAGGCCGAATTCGGTCAGGCGTTCACGGACTTCATTCAGTGAGGTGACGCCGAAGTTCTTGCATTCAAGCAGGTCGTCGCCGGTGCGGGCGAGGAGGTCGCCGATGGTCGAGATGCCGAGCTTGGTCATGCACTTGCGGGCGCGAACCGAGAGGCTGAGGTCGTTGATCGGCTTGGCCAGCATGGCCTTGACTTCATCGGGCACTTCGTCGATCGGCTCAAAGTGGATGCCGGCGGCGGCGCGTTCGCCGCCTTCGAGGGCCATACCCAGGCGAATCCCCTTAGAGGTCATCATCTCCTTGATTTCCAGGAGTGAGGTTTCGCCGAAGTTCTTGCTGGACAGTAGAGCCAGCTCGGTGGTGCGGGTGAGGTCGCCGAGGGTCCGGATGTTCATTTTCCGCAGGCAATTGCGGCTGCGCACCGAGAGTTCGAAGTCGGTTACAGGAGTTTCCAGGATCACGATCAGAGTGCCGTTGCGGCGTTCGGCTTCCTCGTCGTAGTACATGTCGCGGCTGGCTCGGCAGTCGCGGTAGAAGAGACGAGCGCGGGGGTGGATGGGGTCGAAGGCGAGGACTTGCTTGTAGCAGGCTTCGGCGTCTCGGAACCGCATCTCGTCTTCGTAGAGGATGCCGAGGTTGATCCAGGCGGCCAGGGGGACCGGCGGAATCCGCAGGCACTGCTTGTAATACTCGATGGCGGTGTCGTCGTTGCCATAGAGATCGTTGATGTAGGCCAGCTCGAAGAGTGCGCCGGTGTGGTCGCGTTCGAGGTTCAGGGCCTTTTCGAGTTCCGCGGCGGCGTCGAGCAGGTTGCCGTCGGCGGCCAGCGTGCTGCCGCGCTGATAGTGGTATTCGGCGGAGGAGCCGGCCAGGGACTCCACGCTGTCGAGGATCGTCCTGGCCTGCTTGTCGTGACCGGCGCGGCGGAGGGCTCCGGCGCGGTGGAGTTCAGAGCGTTTGGGGTCATAGCCGGCCTTGCCGGCGGCGGCGAAGGCTTCGGCGGCGGCGGGCCAGCGCAGGAGGTTTTCCAGGGCCAGGCCGCGAAAGAAATGGGCCAGACCTTCGTCGCCGGCCTGGCCCAGGCTGAGCAAGGCCAGGGAATATCGACCCAGCATCACTTCAGCCACGCCGACGCGCAAGTAGGTTTGGGGGGTCATCGTCCCCTTCTTACGGTCCAGGATCGTCATCAAGGCGTCACGCAGGGTCTTATAGCGTGAGGGGTCGCGTCCCAGGACCTCGCGCAGATCGGCGACGGCCGAAGCGTCGAACGGGTCTCGGTCCAGAAGGGCGCGGACGTCGGTCGTCATCTGCTCGGCCATGCATCATTCCTCAATTCAGCCAGACCAATTCCAAGCGGATTCAGACGTCGAGAAGGCCCCCGGGCGGCCGAGGCCGGTCGGGGCAAGCGTTCCATGATACCGTGATGTCCGTGCGCTGCAAGCTCTTGGTGATCGCCGCGAAGGATTGCCCTGGGGGGCGGGCCCCTTTAGAATGCCTTCAACCTTCCCTCGACACCCATTTAAACGAGCCCAAAATCATGTACCGTGTGACCCGTGAGATCCTTTTTTGTTACGGCCATCGCCTGCTTCGGTACGAGGGCAAGTGCCGCCATCTGCACGGCCACAACGGCCGCGCGGTGATCACGCTTGAGGCCCCGGAACTCGATGACCGGGGGATGCTGGTCGATTTCGGCGACATCAAGCGCGAGATCCAGGTCTGGATTGACGAGAACCTCGACCACAACCTCTTGCTCTGCCGCGAGGACCCGATTCTCCCGATCCTTCAGTCGCGTGGCGAGCGGGTGTTCGTGATGGACCTGAACCCCACGGCCGAGAACATCGCCCGTCTGATTTATGACCACGCCGTCCACACCGGCCTGCCGGTCGTCGAGGTCGTCCTCTGGGAAACCGAGCACTGTCACGCCTCGTATTCCGCCTGAATCGTTGGCGGTCTGCTCGGGAACCGGGTCGCTCCCGGGCGGATGAGCAACGACCTCTCGTAGGGCGAGTGAAGCACGCCATCCGGGAATTGAAGATGGCGTACTCTGATTTTCCCGCAAAACGCTCCGGAGGGCCTGTCAGTGATTGTGGCCGTGGCCGTCGTCGACGGGCTTGACCGGCGCGACGTAGGATTTGAGTTTGTAGGGATAGTGGATGCCGCTGATAAACCACTGGTTGGTCCGGCCTGAGGCTTCGCCTCGGAGTTCGAGCAAGGCAAATTCTTCGGCCGGATGGCCGCCTTCGGCCGGGCCGTGGATCTCGAGTACGGCGGCGGCCAACGGAGTCAGCCCTTCGAAAGCGATTGACTCGATCTCGATAAACTCGAGGTGGGTGTCTTTGGATTTGATGCGGTTGATGATTTGCTCAAGGTCGCTAAATTCGGACTCGTGGATCATGGGGTCCTTGGCTTCGTCCTTGAGCGCCTTGTAGACCTCGGCTGGTGACTTGCCGATTCGTAGTGAATGAGGGGACTTGTAATAGACGGCTTTGACCATGTCCTGGTTTTTCAGGGTCTCGGTGTACATTCTGGCGAAGGCGTCAGCCTGACGGTGGAGCAGGAAATTCCTGACCGTGGTCGTGGTGACCGCCGCGAGGCCGAAGACCAGGGCCAGTCCGATTCCCGCCCGGGCCAGGCCGCGCCCGGTCAGGACGTCAGGCTTGCGGCGGATCGTCCGGTCGGCGACCAGTCCGGTGACGACGGCCAGAACCCCCGCGACCAGGAAGCTCAGGTCGGCGAAGCTGAGCGCGGTGCCCAAGCCAAGGATCAGGCTGACCACCGCCAAGGGGCTGATGGCCCGGTAGGCTGGGATCTCATTCTCAATGGCCGAGGCCCGTTCAAGTTCGGGTCCGGTCTGGGGATCAATGGCCACGGATACAGGCTCCTGCCGGCGCGCCTTTGAAAAGGGTGGCGCTACACGAGTGGACGGAATTGATGAGTGCGCGATCGACTCTTAGGAATCGTTCCGTTTGAGGCTAATCGGCCCTTCAGCCAACGTCAAGCCTTTGGGTCCAACGGACCTCGGGCAACCGACGTCGGTTTGACGCGACCGGTGCGAAGGTCAGCGCGCGACCAGGCCCAGCGAGCGCGACGGGACCAGGGCTGCCACCGCCATGCCGACCCAGAACAGGCCGAGCATCCAGCCGGTGACGTTCGTCCACGACCAGCTTTGCCCGGGGCCGTGGGCTTTCCAGCCCGAAACGATGACCGCGAGGATCGTCAGGCCCATCGTTTGCGCGCCCAGGGGGTTGACCCAGGTCAGTGAGGGGACTTCGCCACGGGTCAGGGCGGCCAGGTCAAAGACCCAGACCAGGATGCCGCCGGTCAGCCAGACGAGGTCGCCAAGGCCCCCTTCGGATCGCTCTCGCCTGGCCAGGATCAACGGCCCGACCAGGGCCAGGCAGCCGGCCAGCGTCGAGGTCGCGGCAAGGAGTTCATGCGGAGGCCAGGAGACCCGCCCGCGCACAACCAGCATCCAGAGCCCGGTGCCGACGGCCCCCACCATCAGGGCGGCGTTGACCATGGGTGAGGAACTCAGCGCGGAGGACTTCGCGGGCGCGGCACGTTTCGTCGGTGGCATCGTCGATCCACTTCCCCAAAGGTTCGGCCGCGCCGTTGGCCGACGTCCTTTGGCCCGACGAACTCTCCCCATGCGAATGCGCGGAGCGGCACCCCTTCTTGTCGGTCGATAGAGATCGCCGATTTTACCAGAACCGCCAATCCACGCGGGGTCGCGCTCCGGTCGGTCATTTTGCTCCGGTTACTCCAGCGGGATTGATTTCAAGCGACAGGTCGAGGATCATTGCCACGATGCATCCAGGTCGCCTCGAGTTTTGACCTGTTTGATTGAGTAAAACGGATCGGATTTTTTGACCTGACTGGTCGCGAAAACAAGGATCGTGACGGGGGACGTCGCGGCGTGGTAGACTTGGAGGGACGTCCTATCATTGATAAAAAGGGCTGCTCATGCCCAGACCCGTTGACCGTGTTCGATGGACCCTCGCTCCATTTTTTTCTGGGAGAGGGAGGGAAATCAGGTGCATTTGGCGGGTATGTGTCACCAGTCGGATTGGCCCTTTGTGTTGTAGTTTGGCCTA
>JBDTIR010000331.1:0-4462 GCA_039936275.1 Isosphaeraceae bacterium
GATCGCTCGCAGCTTGGCCTCGGGCCGCACCGAGGCGGCCAGCAGGTCGGAGCGCGAGGCGTCGAGCGTGTGCAGGGTCGAGTCGTCTATCCCCTCGGTCACGATCAGGTCGTCGGCCCAGCCGGCCCGAGGGGGGGGCATCTTCTGATGGAAGACAAATTCCACGTCGCAGATATTGATTCGGTCGCCTTCACGGAGCAGGTGCAGGTAGGGGTCTGGGGGAATTTCCCGCTCGTTGACCTTGGTCTTGTTGCGCGATTTCAGGTCCACCAGATAATGATTGGCACCGTCGCGGCGGATACAGGCGTGCTCGCGGCTCACGCCGTGCGGGTCAAGCACGATGGCGCAGGTTGGCAGTCGGCCGATGACGATCTCGTCAACATTCAGGTCGATCACCTGTCCGGCCGGTTCGCTGATCTTTATCAGTACGGGCATGCATGGAACTCCGGGAAGTCCGGACGGTATGGCTCAGGTCACAAGAAAGAGAACACGCGAATCGATGCTCGTTGGCGGTTTTGTCCGAACCAACGGCTTCGCCGAGGAAGTCGCTCAGAGGCGGTCCACGGTTCCCAATCACTCCAGATTCAACATGGGCAGCGCGCTCAGATACTCGATGCCGAGATTGAGGCTCAAGAGGTTCCAGGCCCGGTTCAAGGTGGCGCGGTCCGACGCGGTGAGGGTCCTGGACGTTCGGGCGTGTTGCACGGCCTCGGCGCAGACTTCCGCAAGGGACGGGTCGATCGTGGCCAAGGGAACTTTGCTCAGGCGGCTGACGACCTCTTGCGGATCGTCGCGCAGGGCCGACGCGGAAACCTCAGCCACCTGGGCGAGCAGCTTGTCGTGCTCGCGAGGCGAACGCGCCAGGTCGGCTGCCAGGGCGTCGAGCCGCTCGGCGTCACCGAACCGCAACAGATCACGGGCAAGCTGGATGTAGGCGCGCGAGGCCCATTCATGGGCCTGGGGATAACGGCCGGGCACGGCCAGCCACGCGGCGTCTCGGCGCGCGATCGGCGCTCGAAACAGAGCGTAACGATACTGCGCCTCGGGGCTCGACTGCCCTTCGATCGATCGCCAGGGGGCCAACCAGAGGGCGGGTGGACCATGGGGGGTCGGGGCCCTGGAACCCAGCAAGTCCACAGCCCTGGCCCTCCAACCCAGCAAGGCACCTACGAGCAACGTAGCCAGCGACAGGCCCACGATCCAGGTGGGATTAAGCGTGAGGTTCCACCGAATCGACGACGCCGCGCGATCGGGCTTCGACGCCGGCCTGGCGGCGCGTTTGGCCTTGTCGCGGCGGGTCGGAGCCACGGCCGGCTCGGACCCCGTAATCACGGTCAGTTCGGACGTCGCCAGGTTCGCCGTTCCCGCCGAGGCACTCAAGGCTTCGCGGACCTTGCTCAGGTCTCGAAGCACCTCCGCGGACGATTGAGGCCGGTTGCTCGGGTCTTTCTCCATCAATTTCATGACCAGGCGGACCAGGTCCGCCGGCAGATCAGGCCGGTGGACCGCCAGACTCACCGCCGTCTCTCGTACATGCTTCAAGGCCAGGGCCATCCCGGTCTCAGCCCGGAACGGCGGCACGCCCGCAAGCATGTGATAGAAGGTCACGCCCAGCGAGTACAGGTCACTCCGGTGGTCCATCGGGTGCCCCTGGACCTGTTCGGGGCTCATGTACATCGGGGTGCCCAGGGTCACGCCCGGCCTGGTCAGGTGAAGGTGCTCGGTCTCCGGAGCACTAACCAGGCCGAAATCGGCGACCTTCACCTGCCCTTTGCGGGTCAGAAGCAGGTTGTCTGGTTTGATGTCGCGATGGACCAGGCCCGCCTCGGCCGCCGCGCCGACGGCCAGGGTCGCCTGCTTCATGATCGAGAGGGCCAGGGGCAAGGCGGGGACCCCTCGCCGGACCAGATATTCGCGAAGGTTCGTCCCCTGGACATACTCCATGACAATAAAACGCACGTCGTCGGCGGTACCCAAACTGTAAATATGAACAATGTTCGGGTGGTTCAAGCGGGCCGCCGCCCAGGCTTCCGACTCGAAGCGGGCAAGGTACGTGGGGTTGGACAGGAGGTCAGGCTTCAAGACCTTCAGGGCAACAGGCCGGTCAAGGCTGATCTGTCTCGCCAGATAGACCTCGCCCATCCCGCCGTGCCCAAGCAATCGCTCGACCTGGAAGTCGCCCAGGGTCTTGCCGGTCAGGTCGCGCAGCCGTTCACTGCTCGCAAAGGGGCCGGTTTCGGAAGGTTCGTGGAGCGGTTCCGGTCGAGTCATGGCGCATCATCGCGATGGTTGGCCGATCGTCCGGCCAACGGGCCGGCCGCTTCGGTTTCACTTCAGTCTACGTCAACACTCAGCGTCCGGGAAGTCACAAGCCAACTTCCTGATCGAACCCGCGCGCAACCCGAGCCACCGGGGTCGATCTCAAGGGGTGCAAAGTGCTACGATAGTCTTGAGGTCTCGATGGCGAAGGCGATCGCGTCAGAACCAACGACCAAACCCGATTCGAAGGTGGGCTCGCCCGGGACGATTGGCGGGCGCATTTGGGAGGGCGAGCACGATGGGATTCTCTCGGAATCATTCCGTGGGGCGAGTGCTGGCGCTGATCGCGATCAGCGCGGTTGTGTCCGTCGCGGTCACGTCGCAATCCGCAACGGCCCAGGTGACGCACGGCGGCGCCTTGTTTCCCAAGGTCATGCCCCAGGGGGAATGGGCGCAGGTCTTATCCGTGACTCCGAAGTGGATGGTGATCCAGAACGGGCGTGGACAGCAGTTTCCCGTCTCCTTGACGCAAGGGAACGTGCGAATGTTCGTCATCCGGTGGCCGATCGCGCCGGCCTTGATTTCTCCGAGGGCAGTCGCCGAGGTCACGGGCGTCGACCTCGTCTCGAACACGGTCCAGGCCAACCACCTCGACGTCTTCGAGCCCGACGCGCAAGGACTGCTCAATGGCGTCTGGCCGTCGATAACTCACATTGGCGGTCTGAACCGGATACTCTCTCCCTACGGGGCCGATCGGGACAGCGCGATCAACGGCTACGCCACGGTCTACCCGCTGGCGATCGAGCGGAACATCCCGAACCGCACGCATGCGGTCGCGCCGGTCTTCGCGGTCAACCCGATCCGCTTGGCCCTGGGCAACAATAACGTCTTGACGGTCATGCCGGCGGGGACCGGTCTGAATCTGACCAGGGTGACGGCTGGCTCGCCCACCTTTGTCAGGCCGGGCGACCTGGCCTACGTCATGATCTCTGGACAAACCCCCAAGACCCTGGCCCTCTCCGAACTGGTCGTCTACAAACGCATGTCGTTCGACCAGTTCGCCCCTTGAGCAGCGTTCAGTGTGACAAGCCGATCCTCACGGCGTCGCCGCCATCGACGCTTTGCCCTGGTCTTGGTACAGCGGCAGGTAACGATAATAGACTTCCAGAGTCAAGAGCGACAGGCAGGTCACGAAGTGCCGGCCCGCCTCCTTGCCCCAGCGATCGGCGACCGGCTTCAGCGGGTCCCAGCTCCCCCGGTCGCAACCCTGCCCTTTGACCTGAATCCCGACCAGACCGTCACGCACCTTGACGTTCCATTTCTCCCAGGCCGGCCCTTGCATGTTGTGAAGTAACTGAGTCGCATAATACCAATAATAAATATTCCGAGTTTTTGATTTGAATAGGTCTTTGGCGACTAGTTCAGCCCCGGCTTGCAAGGCGGGGGAATCGCGGTCCCAGCCCAGATACTGGCGGCCGAGCAGGGCCTCGGCTGTCATGACCATGGTAGCCTTTTGACCAGGAATGTAGGCATAGGTGGACATTTTGGGGTGATCACAGGCGGCCAGGTCCAGGTAGGTTCGGCACCGCTTGACGGTCTCGGCGGGAACCTCGATGCCGGCCAGATAGCCGCTCCGGAGTGCGAACATTTGCCAGCCGAAGACTGAGGTGTCGCCAGACTGGCCCGGGCTGTACCGCCAGCCGCCGTCGCTCCGGTTCTGGGCGGAGGCGATGAAGGCGACGGCCCGACGCGAAGGCCCGAGCAAGGCGTCGTCCTTGGTCAAGCCGTAAGCCTCGCACATCGCCATGGTCGCGATGGCGTGACCGTACATGTGGCCGCCGCCGCCGGTGAACAGGTCGCCGTTGGGCTTCTGGTGGGTCCGGAGCCAGGTCAGGGCGGCATCCACATTCTTCTGATAGAGGCCGGGTTCGGTATGGGTGTGCCCCGCGCCAAGCAAGGGCAAGAGCGCCAGGCCGGTCGCGGCCGTGTCGGATGTGGCGTGCTTGTCCGGCGGACAGCCTTTGCCACGGCACTGACCGCTGTGGTCGAGGCTCCAGCTTCCGTCAGGCTTCTGATGCCTGGCCAGCCAAAACAAGCCCAGTCCGACCGATCGTTCCGACTCGGTGGTTGCCCCCCCCTTCCTGGCCAGTCTCGACCGCGCGGCCCCGGTTCTGCCGTGGAACGGCGCAGTCAGTTCCCGGGT
>JBDTIR010000332.1:0-4062 GCA_039936275.1 Isosphaeraceae bacterium
GTCATAGCTGCGGATCGGATTGACGCCGACGAAGTTCGGCAAGGCGCGCGGCGTTCCGGAGTGGCGGAGGTAGTGGGCCACCGACATCACGTCGGGGTAGGTTGGCGTCACCTTGTCTTGCGCGGCCGGGTCGCCCGACAGGAGCTGGAGCGACCCGGCCGGGTGGCCGCCGCCGGTGTGGGTCATCGACCTGAGCACGGCGAACTTGTCAGAGAGGGCGGCCTGTTTCGGCAGGAGTTCCGAGAACCGCAAGCCGGGCGTCTTGGTGTCAATGGTCGCGAACGGGCCGCGATAGTCCGACGAGACGTCTGGCTTGGGATCATAGGTATCCAGATGGCTGCATCCTCCGCGCAGCCAGACCAGGATGACTGCCGTCGGCTCGCGCGATCCGGCCTCCATCGTCGCCCCTTCAGCGCGCATCCGCAGCAGGCCGGGCAGCGAGAGGGTTCCGAGGCCGGTCAGGCCGGCGCGCAAGAACTCACGACGAGAGGACGCGCCGGCGCTCGGGGTGGTCAACATGCTCATGGTTCCTTTGAAGAGATACGTCAATCATGCGCCGGCCGCGTAGTGGGATCAAGGCAACTCGCGAATCCGAATGTTGCGGAAGTCGATCGGCGAGCCTTCAGCTTCGAGGCAAAGGTAGCCGGTGGCGGGCTTGCAGTTGTTGCCTCCGGAGACTTCCTCGCCGTTGACCCAGAGCCTGACCTCGCCGTTGATGCAGCGGACGTAGTAATGGTTCCACTGGTCCACCCCTTTGCTCAGGTTCTTCGAAGGGAAGCTCCGCGAGCCGTTGGCCGAGAGCGGCGGGAACGGGGACATCTTGGAGGAGCCGACCGCGAAGACGTCGCCGTTGGTGGTGAACCAATCGGACTTCTTGCCGGTTTTCTTCTCAAATTGTTCGGCATAACCGTGGTCAAGCGCCTGGACCTCGATCCCGCCGCGCGGCAGGGTGCCAGGCTTGATTCCCTCTACGGCCTCCTTGGGGGCCCAGACGAAGACGCCGGAGTTGCCTGCCGACTTCAGGTGCCGCCACTCGGCCACGAGTTCGAAGTTGGTGTATTCTTTCTGAGAGCGCGTCACGCCGACCGGCTTGCCGGTGCAGTGGACCTCGCCGTCCTTCCAGGTCCAGGTGTCCGGGTCGCCGTTGACGTGAGCGAAGTCGGCCTCACCCAGGGCCGTCCAGCCCAGTCCTGTTCCATCAACAAATGCCTTGGGAAGATTGGCGGGCTCATCAGCGGCAGAGCACATGGCGACGATCGCCGCCAGACAGCCGATGCTTGCCACGCTCCGAAGTCTCAAACCGATTCTCATTCGTGGGACCTTTCCAGTTGGACCGAAAACCCAAACGTCGGGCATGGGAAACGAAGGACGTCCAAGCCCGCTCCTCTACAACAAGCATCGCCCAGTCGAGGCCTTGGTTCAAGCTCGACACGCCCCGGGAATCCGGAATCGAAGTCCATTCCAGGGACGACGCACGCATCCGATCACGCACGACCGCACCCTGATTCCGGCGAGTCGAGTTTTGGACGATTGCGTCGAGCGTGTCAATGCATTAGGATGGAAACTCCGCTAATCCCCCACTTATTTGGATCTGCGCGAGGCCCGACCTACCTTCTTCCAAACCATCCAAGACGGCTGATGGAGTCCATCCGATGAGCCTGGAGCGTGGATCGGCTTCTCAGACGAATCAACATGGCGCGATTTGGCAATGGTCATGGACCGCGGCCGGAGTCGCCCTGATGGCCGTCGCGGTTCTGGCGTCAACCCCAATGCGAGGGATGGCCGCCGACGGCCTTGATCCGGCGGAGGTCACGTTCTTCGAGACCGAGGTCCGCCCCCTCCTGGCCGAGAACTGCCTGAAGTGTCACGGCCCGAAGAAGCAAAGGGGCGGCCTGCGGCTCGACTCCCGAGCGGCCGTTCTGGCCGGCGGGGACAGCGGCCCGGTCGTCGTGCCCGGCAAACCGGCCGACAGCCTCCTGGTCGAGGCCATCAACTATGGCGGCTTGGAGATGCCCCCGACCGGTAAGCTCGACGACGCCAAGCGCGCGGCCCTGACCCGTTGGATCGAGATGGGCGCTCCTTGGCCAGGCGCTGATCCCAACGCCAAGGTCGTTGCCTCAACTCCGAAATCCCCGGGTGAGAAGCTCACCGACGACGACCGCGCTTTCTGGTCGTTCCAGGCCCCTCGAAAGCCCGCACCGCCCAAGGTCAACGACGAAGGCTGGTCGCGCAATCCGATCGACGGGTTCATCATCGCCAAGCTGGCCGCCGAAGGCCTGAGCCCCGCCCCCGAGGCCGACCGCCTCGCCTTGATCCGTCGGGTCAGCTTTGACCTCTGCGGTCTTCCCCCCACCCCCGCCGAGGTCGAAGCGTTCGTCAACGACCCGGCCCCCGACGCCTACGAGACCTTGATCGACCGGCTCCTGGCCAGCCCTCGATACGGCGAGCGCTGGGCAAGACACTGGCTTGACCTGGTCCGCTACGCCGAGTCCGACGGTTACAACAAGGACGGGTTTCGCCCCAACGCCTGGCGCTATCGAGACTACATCGTCCAGGCGTTCAACGAGGACAAACCCTACAATCAGTTCATGACCGAGCAACTGGCCGGTGACGAGCTCAACCCGTCTGATCCCACCATGCGGATCGCCGTAAGTTATTTACGTCTCGGTACGTATGAATACAACCAGCGTGACGTTCCAGGCCAGTGGAACGCGATCCTCAACGACATCACCGACGTGACGTCCGACGTCTTCCTCGGCCTTGGCATGGGCTGCGCCCGCTGCCACGATCACAAGTTCGACCCGATCCTTCAGCGCGACTATTTCCGCCTCCGCGCCTTCTTCGCCCCGATCCTGCCTCGCGAAGACCTCCCGCTCGCCACCAATGACGCCTGGCAGGCCGAGCAGGACGCCGAAGCCGTCTGGAACGCCAGAACGGCTGCGATTCAAGGCCAGATCGCAGCGATTGAACGCCCCTATCTTGAGGCGTCCACCCGCGCAGCGATCGCCATGTTCCCCGAGGAGATGCAGGCGAACCTTAACAAAGCGCCCGGTGAGCGAACCCCCTTGGAAGAACAACTCGCCCAACTGGCGGGCCGTCAAGTAATCGAGGAACGGGTCTCGATTGCAAAGAAGGTCAAGGGGGAGGACAAAGTCCGCTTGGACGCGCTCACTAAGCAACTCGCCGAACTGGCCAAGGATCGCCCCCAGCCTTTGCCGACGATCCTGACTGTCACCGACGTCGGCCCGATTGCCCCGCCGACGACCATCCCCGGCGATCGGTCGAACCAGGAGATCGAGCCCGGCTTTCTCACCCTGCTTGACCCCGAGCCGGCGCAGATCAATCGACCCCCCTCAGCGGCCAACTCGACCGGCAGGCGCACGACCCTGGCCCGATGGCTCACCAAGGCCGATCACCCGTTGACCTCCCGAGTCATGGTCAACCGGATCTGGCAATATCACTTCGGTCGCGGCCTCGTGGGGACCTCCAGCGACTTCGGCAGACTCGGCGACCGGCCCAGCCACCCCGAACTGCTCGACTGGCTGGCGACCGAGTTCGTCGAGCACGGCTGGAGCGTCAAGCAGACGCACCGCCTGATCCTCACCTCGGCCACCTACCGACAGTCCGCCAGGCGGCCCACGCCCGAAGTCGCCCGCCTCAAAGACCCGGACAACCGCTGGCTCTGGCGCATGAGCACCCGCAGACTCGACGTTGAACCGATCCGAGACGCCATGCTCAGCGTCAGCGGCGAACTCGACCCGGCCATCGGCGGCCCCAGCGCCGACGCCTTGAGCCCTCGACGAACCCTCTACACCAAGACCATCCGCAACAAGCATGACCCCTTGATCGAGTCGTTCGACGCTCCCGACGGCTCCCAGACCACCCCGTCACGCAACGTGACCACCACTCCGATCCAAGCCCTCCTGATGGTCAACGGCCCCTGGCCCCTGGCCCGCGCCCGGTCCTTCGCCGACCGGCTCCGCCGCGAGGTGCCGGAGGACGACCGGGGACGGATTGACCGGGCCTTCCGCCTGGCCTTTGGCCGCCCTCCCGATGACTCTG
>JBDTIR010000333.1:0-3398 GCA_039936275.1 Isosphaeraceae bacterium
CGCGGCCCAGGCCCCCATTGAGGGGTTCAACGCCTCGATCGAGTCCATCTGGCTGACCATCCCCAAGGCCAAGGCCAAGGCCGAAACCGGCGACAAGGGCGCGAAGGACAAGGCGGATTCGGGGGACAAGGAGTCGAAATAACCTCCATTGCCTCCCTTTTATATATTGATTGACCAAGCGGGTGCGTCAGAGCACCCGCATGAACGCCGCCCTTTTGCCTTGGCTCAGGCGAACAAGGAGGCGATCGGCTGGCCGTGGTCGGTGATCGGCACAGGGCGGCCCCCGGCGTGCAATTCCTTGGCGGGATTGATGCCCAGGCTGGCGTAGATCGTGGCGTGGAAGTCGGGGACCGAGACCGGCTGCTCGACAATCGTCTTGGCCAGGTCGTCGGTCTGGCCAATCACCTGCCCGGTGCGCAGACCGCCGCCGGCCAGGAGCCCGCCAAAGGCCGTGGACTGATGCCCACGGCCGCCGCCGGCGTCAAAGGCGGCAGGACGGCCGAACTCGGTGGCGACGACCACGAGCGTCCGATCCAGTCGGCCGACCCGCTCCAGATCGTCAAGCAAGGCCGAGAGCGCGTGGTCCAGCTCGTCAATCAACTCATGTTGATGAAGTTGCCCTTGATTGTGTGTGTCCCAGCCGGTGCCGTTGAGGAAATTGAGGTTGTGGGAGACCTCAATGAACCGCGCACCGGCTTCAACCAGACGCCTGGCCAGCAGGCAGCGCTGGCCGAACTCACCGCCGTAGGCGGCCCGAAGCGAGGCAGGTTCGCGGTCGAGCTGGAAGACCTTGGCGAACGAGGGGCCTGCCAGGCGGGTCGCTTCCCGGCTGGCGGCGATGTAATCCGTGACGGCGGGGTCCACCGAATGACCCGCCTGATAATCATTCCGGAGCGATTCGAGCAACGCTTCGCGACGCGCCCGGCGACTGGGAGCCAGGCCGGCGGGCGGGGTCAGGCCGGTCGGCCCGACCTCGGTATCAGTCAAGTAAACGTAACCATGTTTGGAACCGAGGAATCCAGGTCCGCGCGTGACGTTCGGGTAGCCGATCACGACGTAGGCCGGCACGCCGTCGGCCCCTGGCCCGGATTCATGAGCCACCACCGAGCCGATCGACGGATACGTGACCGTGCCGCTGACCGGCCGTCCGGTGTGCATCAAGTTGGTCGCAGCAGCATGTTCATCAATGATATCGTGATGAATCGTACGAACCAAGGCGCAGCGGTCGAGCCGCTGGGCGACCCTGGGCAAGTGCTCGCAGACCGAGGCGCCGGGGATGGCCGTCGGGATCGAGTCGTAATAAGAACCGGCCTTCTTCTTGCCGTCGCCGCGCTGCTTGGGGTCGAACGTATCAATATGCGCCGAGCCGCCGCCGAGCCAGAGCATGATGCAGGCGTCGGCCGTGCCTTTCAGCGGCTTCGATGCGAAGGCCGGACCCGGCAGGATCGCGGAGGCCGCGCCCAGCATTCCCAGCCTGAGCAGGTCGCGGCGGGTCGGTTCGCCATGGGTCATTGGTCCGTCCTCTTCAAAAGGGTCTTTGGGTCAACGGCCAGTCGTCCGTCCCTTGATTGCGTTGGGATCAAGGAATGAACAGGAATTCCGGGCTGTTGATCAGGGCCCAGACCACGTCTTCCATGCGCTCTCGGAATTCAGGGGTCAGGCGGTTGGTGCTGGGGTCGCCGGCGCGGGCGGCTTTCTCACTTTCGAGCTGGATCGTGGTGGCCTCGGGGTTCAAATGGTTTGACCACGAGACCCGGCGTAACTGGCGGTGGGATGGGTTCGGCTTCGCGTTGGGAACGATCCGATCCGGGAACGTGTCACCGAGATAGGCGACCAGGCGCTGGGTTTCTGAATCGGTCGGCGTGCGAGAGAGGATGCGCAGGTAGACCGACCGGACCAGGGCGTCCGGGTCTTGATCGATCAGGCAAAGGGCGGTGATCGCGCTATCATCGGAGAGCCCGGCGACGCGGTTGGCGACGACGCCGTTGGCGAGCATTGCCGGCTGGAGCGGCGTCGTGGCGTCGTCGCGGACGGTGATCGGGTCCTGGCGCGACGGCCGCCAGCCGAAGGTCTGCAAAACGTCCACCACGCTTTGGACCACGGGCAACGACAGGGCGGGGCGATCGCGTTCGTTCGAGGTCGAGGTGAACTGCCAGGCGTGCTCAGGGACGCCGAGGTTGAGGAACTCCGACGCGGGGCGGCGGCCTTCAGGGTCGAGGTTCAACTCCTCGGCGTGGAACTCCTTGCCACTCGCCTCAAACAGGGAATCAACCAGTTGCTCGGCCGACATTCGCCGACGCGCCGGGGCGGAAAACAAAGGGGCGTCGGGACGAACCGTCCCTTGGTAGAGCCTGGAGTTCAAGATCAATCGAGCGATGTGCTTGAGGTCATAATCATGAACGACAAACTCGCGGGCCAGGTCGTCGAGCAAGTCGGCCAGCCTGGTCTCGGGCCCGCTGTCCCAGTCGTCCACCGGCTCAACCAGACCAATGCCGATATATCGATAAAAAAGTCGGTTGACGATGACCCTGGCGAACCGGGTGTTGCCGGGCGAGGTGATCAAGCCGGCCAGCCGGTCGCGGGGGCCTGCGCCTTCGGGCAAGAGCCCTTCGGGGAGGGCGTTGGGACCGATGTCGGTGAGATTCCAGGCTGGCTGGATCACGTCTCCGGCTTCCAGGCTGACCGAGACGGCCGGGATACGGCCCCCTTCCTGGCGGTGGACGGTGCTGGTGGCGGGAATCTTCTGCGCCTTGCCGTCGAGCAGGGCGGCCATGCTGAACAGATCGCCCTGTTCGAACGGTTGGAACGGGGCGTCATGGCAGCGGGCGCACTTCATATCAGCGGCCAGGAACGCCTTGGCCAGCACATGGGCCTTGGCGGCCATCGGTGCATCGTTCTGCGAGGCGACGCCGAATCCGGCGGGACCGCCGTAGGAGACGCTCCCCTCCATCGCGATCAAGTCGGTCACGAAGCGGTCGAACGGCGTGTTATCGGCGAACGCCTGGTGAAGGTAGCGGCGGAACGGGCCGGTGTTGTTCAAGGTCGGCTTGAGGATGCCGGGGTTCTCGGCCAGAACGTCTTGCCAGTAACCCATCCAGGCGTCGGCCCAGCGCGGGTCGGCCAGACGCTTGTCAATCGCGAGGGTCCGTTTTTCAGGGGAAGAATCGGCCAGGAACGCCTCGACCTCGCCCGACACCGGCACAAAGCCGATCGTGTCGAGCGTCAACCGCCTGAGAAACCCCGCATCGTCGATGGCTGGAGATAATTCAGCATCTTTGGATTTCAAGAACGTTTCGATATGCCGATCAATTAGATTGCCCTGGCCGGGGCGATGAGGCGGGGTTTGTTCGACCTTGCGGCGGGCCAGGTCGTGCCGCGATTGCCAGTACGGGTCGGCG
>JBDTIR010000334.1:0-3500 GCA_039936275.1 Isosphaeraceae bacterium
CATACGCTTCGACCATGCCGGTTCGGCTCCCCGGAACGATCCGCACCGCGACCCCTCGGCCGTGCTCGGCGTCTTCGAATCCGGTCAAGGTGGGTGCGAACGAACCGGGAAGTTCGATCAGGGCGTCGCGCACCGCTTGATTCAGGTTCGAAGGCTCGACGTTGTAGACCACCAGGCGCCTGGCGGTGCGAGGCAGCCAGAACAAAGCGAGTAAGGCCCAGGTGGCCGCCAGAGCCAGCCAGGCCCAGACGCTTGGTCCCGGGAAAATCACCTGGATCAAGACCGAGCCGATCGGGCCGAAGGCGATCAGGCCGCCCAGCCCCATCGCCAGCAAACCGAAATCGAGCGGGCCAGGGACGACCCGGGGCGACCGGCCGCTGCGCCAGACGCCCAGCATAAAGAAGTAGCAGGCCAGGGGGGCCAGTGCCAGGACCACGCGCAGCGTACCGTTCATCGCCCCTCCCCCGAAGTGCTCGGTGCATGGATTGGGTTCGAGCCCAAGGCCCACTCGCTGGCCAACTCTTGCAAGACCGGCTCGTTTGCGTCCGGAAATTGATACGAAGGAAGGTCCACTGCAGGGACCCAGAGGAACCCCGACTCTTGGTCTGGCTCGGCGGCTGGATCTTCGGTCTCAGCGTCGAAATAATGCAGTTCGACCAGGCCATGTGGGTACAAATGAACTGTGGTCCGGCGCAGGTCGCCGAGCACGATCGGGATGCCTAGCTCTTCTCGGCATTCGCGAACGGTGGCCGCCTCGGGTGACTCGCCCCGTTCGCACTTGCCGCCGGGGAACTCCCAGTATCCCGGCATCGGCGAGCCTGGCAAGGCAGGCCGGCGCCGGATCAGGTAGCGGCCCGATCGACCGACCAGGCCGACGCCCACTTGGACCGTTCGTTGGGAAGGGATCACCGTCACGATAGGCCGACCTTGTCAAGGAAGCAGGTCGCCGACCAGAATCCGAGCGGCCTCGCGGCCGTCGAGCCAGAGCGAAATCTCAACGTCCGGCCCAAAGGTCTGGACCGTGCGATACAAAGGAAGAGGCGACGGTCCGGTCGGATCAGTATGCACTTCCAGTCTACGTCGGTTCAAGTTGAGGATCCAGTAAACCGGGATGGCTGCGTTGGCATACGTCCGCCGTTTTTCCAGGTCGTCCAGATAGCTTGCGTCAGCGACCTCGACCACCAGGGCGACGTCTTCAGGTCCAGGCTTACGCCCCTGGTAATCACGAGGATGGCCCCGCACGATCTTGGCGTCGGGCTCGGGTTCACTGTCCGAGGCGAACAGAGAGACCGGGTTCTGCATCGAGACGCACCAGCCGCCCGGCACGGCCTGGACCAGCGCGAGCTGGACCAATTCGGTGGTGATGATGTGCGGCGGATTCTTGTTCATCTTGGTGACGAGCAAGCCCTCCAGCAATTCGACGGAGTCATCGCCAGAGCAGATGCCCGCCTCGGCCATCCGGGGGTATTGTCCGACGCGTAACCGATAAAGTCGGCCGACGCGGTCGTTGGTGCCGGTCGCAGTTTCCCCCGTCTCAACGGACATCGGACTCCTCCTCGCCTCGAAACCCGCAAGGATTCCAGATTCTTGGATTCCAGATTTCAGAATCCAAAAGAGGTTTGGAACCTAACTGTCCTGGAATCTGGAATCCTGGAATCGTTCAGGCCTTGCCCTCGCGGGCGGTATCCACGGCGCGACCGGGGGAGCCCATGATATTATAGCCGCAATCGACGTGGAGGACTTCGCCGGTGATCCCGCTGGCCAGGTCGGAAAGGAGGAACATGGCGGCCGAGCCGACCTCCGTGCGGTCGATGTTCCTGCCCATCGGCGAGACGGCCTCGTACAGGGCGGCGAGCTTGTCGGCCTCGCCCACGGCCGAGGCGGCCAGGGTCTTGACCGGCCCGGCCGACACGGCGTTGACCCGAATCTTTTGCGGACCAAGGTCATAGGCCAGGTAACGCACCGACATATCGAGCGCGGCCTTGCAGACGCCCATCAAGTTGTAGCCGGCGACCACTCGCTCTCCGCCAAAGTAGGTCAAGGTAACGATCGAACCACCTTCGGTCATCACCTCGGCGGCGTGTCTGGCGACGATCGCCAACGAGTAAACGCTCACGTCCATCGCCGTCTGGAATCCGGCTCGACTGGCCTTCGCGAACGGAACCTTCAAGTCTTCAAGCGGTGCATAGGCGATTGAGTGAACTACAAAATCAAGCGATCCGTAGGTTTCCTTCGCCTTGGCGAACGCGGCGGCGACGTCCTCATCCTTCTGCACGTCACAGGGGAAAACCATCTTGGAGCCGATCGGGTCGGCGAGCTTGTGGACCCGGCGCGCCATCTTGTCGCCCGGTAAGTGTGTGAAGCCGACTTCGGCCCCTTGTTCGAGAAGTTTTTGAGTGATCGCCCAGGCGATGCTATATTCGTTGACGACGCCGAGCACCAGCCCCGTCTTGCCTGTGAACAAACCCATCGCCCCGACTCCCATCGCCACCGGTTTTTTTGGCGCACGATTTCAAAAGACGCAAACCTCAATCCTCGCCCGGGGCGACAAACCGCCGGACCTTCTCTCGAAAAGAATAGCGAGATGCCGCCCCTCTCTCAACCTCTCTCCGAACCGACAAGGCCGACGCCGAGGATCGTCCCGCACGTTTTGATCCTCGCGACTGTCCTCATTATGGCCGCTGGCTTGCGGTTCGCCCACCTCGACCGGCCGAGCCTCTGGTACGACGAGGTCATTCCGATGCGTCTGGCCAGGGAGCCGACACCGGCTGCCTTGATACGCCTGCTCTTTCAGATCGAGGCGACGAGGGCCCCCTTGCATCCGTTGGTTTTGCAAGCCTGGCTGAGGGCGTTCGGGCCAAACGACCTGGCCGGTCGAACTCTCGCGGCCTTGTGCGGTCTGCTGACGGTCATTGTGGTGGAGCGGATCGGCCGACGCCTGTACGACCCGAAGACGGGGCTCTGGGCAGCCTGGCTCTGCGCGGTCAGTCCACTTCTGGTGGCTTATTCCCAGGAAGTGAAAATGTATTCCTGGCTGGTTTTGTGGACCTGCTTGAGCTGGGATCTGCTGTTCTCGCTGCGAGAGTCGGCCCGATGGCCGAGGGCGTTGGCGTTCGTGCTGAGTCAGGCGGCCTTGTTCTACAGTCACCCGCTGGGCGGATTCATGATTGTTGCGCAAGGAGTGGCTTATCTGGCTGCTTGGCCGACGTTCGCCCTTCGCCCGATTCGTTGGCTGGTGCTTCAAGGGGGCCTTGTGGTGCTGGCCGCTCCCTGGATCATTCATTATCTCGACCATCCACCGGAATACGTACTATCACGTCTGCCGATCAAATATCTCTTTGGACTTCCGATTGGTTTTATTGGCGGCGATTTCCGGACCTTGGCCGTCTGCCTTGGCCTGATCGTCGTGGGCTTGATTGCCAGGGTGGGGGGGCCTCGGCGAATCCAGCTCGACCGGCCGGCGTCGTCAGGCCCGCTCTTGATCTGGTTCGCCTTGCCGC
>JBDTIR010000335.1:0-9410 GCA_039936275.1 Isosphaeraceae bacterium
GACGACCTGCTTGAATGCAAGAACTTCGGCGTCACCTCACTGAATGAAGTCCGTGAACGCCTGACCGAATTCGGCCTCAAACTCAAAAACGAATAATTAATTTTAATCACAGATAAACACGAATCGATATTGATTTTTAATGGATTTTATCGATGTTAATCCGTGTTTACCTGTGGTTAACATTTTCCCGAACGACGTGATGGGTCTGATGCTCCCTGAATCCGCCGTCGGGTTTACGTTACTCGGTCGCGATCCCGGCACCGACGCGCGGTTGGGAAGGCTGCACACGCCGCATGGGTCGGTTGAGACGCCGGCCTTCATGCCGGTCGGCACGCAGGCGACGGTCAAAGGCTTGACGCCCGACATCTTGCGCCAATCAGGCAGTCGCATGGTCCTGGCCAACACGTACCATCTGGCCTTGCGGCCTGGCGAAGACGTGGTGGCGGCGCTCGGCGGCTTGCACTCGTTCATGGGCTGGGATGGGCCGATCTTGACCGACTCTGGCGGGTTCCAGGCGTTCAGCTTGGCGAACCGCTCGAAATTGACCGAGGCCGGCGTCTCGTTCCGCTCTCATCTCGACGGCCGACTGTTCGATCTGACCCCCGAACGGGCCGTCGCCATCCAGGAGGCCCTGGGCGCCGACGTGGCGATGTGCCTCGATCAGTGTCCCGCGTTGCCCGCTTCCAAGGACGCCATCGCCGACGCCGTGGCCCGAACCGTCCGCTGGGCGCGCCGCTGCCGAGACGCCCATACCCGACCCGATCAAGCCCTCTTCGGGATCGTCCAAGGCGGCAGTCACCCCGACCTTCGCGCCGAATGCGCCGAGCAGCTCGTGGCGCTCGACTTCCCCGGTTACGCCGTCGGCGGGGTCAGCGTCGGCGAGAGTCGGGCCGAGGTGTACGCCGCTTTGGAGGTTTCCGCGCCGTTGCTCCCGGAAGGCAAGCCCCGTTACCTGATGGGCGTCGGCCGCCCCCAAGACATTTTGGAGGCCGTCGCTCACGGAATCGACCTGTTCGACTGCGTCTTGCCAACCCGCAACGGCCGCAACGCGACCTGCCTGACCGCCCATGGTCCGGTCAAGCTGCGAAACGCCGCGCATCGCCTCGATCCCGGGCCGATCGAGCAGGGGTGCGATTGCCCAGCCTGTCTGGGTTTCAGCCGAGGCTACCTGCGACATCTCTTTCTGGCCAGAGAGATGCTCGGCCCGATCCTGGCCTCGGTCCACAACCTGGCCTATCTCCATAGGCTCACCCGACAAATTCGCGAGGCGATCGGCGCGGGTCGATTCGTCCCATTCAAGGCGGAAGCGCTTGAAGCCTTGGACGGTAAATGATTAGAGTGGGGGCGCTGAGGGATCGTCAACGCCGGCTTTGGACCCGATCGCCCTTTGACGATTCCCCCCGAAACATTGGCCCCGTCGTCTCCGCACGGCCGAGCCCGATCTTCGTTCACAAACGACCAGCCGAGACCCAAGGGCGCCAACCAACCTCGCCCGCAATCCCGACGGACCCTTCGCCATGCCCGGCCTGCTGACCGACCTTTGTTTCCTCATTGCCCAGGCCCCGGCCGCCGCGTCCCCCAAGGGCGGTAACGAACTGGTGGGCACGCTCATCATGTTCGCGCCGGCGATGATCCTGTTCTACTTTCTGATGATCCGGCCGCAACAAAAACAGGAGAAGGCCCGCAAGCGCATGGTCGAGGCCATGAAGAAGAACGACCGCGTCTTGACCCAGGCCGGCATCTACGGCACCGTCGTCTCGATCCAGCCGGACAGCGACAAGGTCATGCTCCGTGTCGACGACGAACGGAACGTCCGGCTCGAATTCAGCAGGACCTCGATCGTCCGCGTGATCGACGCGGCCGCCGAGAAGAGCAAAGAGAAAGACAAGCCGATCGAAGAGGTCTAGACGACCCTTCCTTGCGGAAATCTCAATTTCAAAGCTCGCTGGATCAACCTCCCGGTCCCTCGGGGACCGAGCCCAAAGGTGCGGAACGAAGTTGTTGTTGAGCCCAAAGATGCCGTTTAGGGAACCGCCATGCAGATCCTGCTCTATGTTCTTTACGCCCTGATCGGCATCAGCCTGATCGACCTGTTATATGGACTATCGGTCACAAATAAATATCACACGCGGATCGGCCTGATCGCGCTCTTGACCTTCGGCGGCGTCGCCGCGATGCTCCCCCCTGAGAAACAGCTCAAGCTCGGCATCGACCTGTCCGGCGGCACGATCCTGGTCTATCAGGTCCACGAGGCCGGCCGCAGCGCCGACTTCCAGATGGACGACCTGATCGGTGCCTTGAAGAAACGGGTCAACGCCACCGGCGTGCGCGACATCCCGATCCGCAAGATCGGCAGCAACCGCATCGAAATCATCATGGCGAAGGCCAGCGATGAAGAGGTCGCCGAGTTGAAGCGGCGACTGACCGAGGTCGGCTCGCTCGAATTCCGGATCCTGGCCAACCGCAAGCACGACTCCGCGGCGATCGACCGCGCCCTGGCCCCCGGGGGCCTGGTCAAACCGCCGAGCCGGTATAAGTGGGCCAAGCTCGGCGAGATCATCACCGGGGTGGACCCCGAGTTCACCCGAGACTCGATCACCGACGACTCCCGCACCTTCCTTCCCGACCGCTACGCCGAGAAGAACGAGATCCTCTTGACCGGCAAAGACGCCGCCGGCAAGGAAACCTCAATCCGGGTGCCGATCAAGTCCAACACCGTCAACTCGATCCAGCTCTCCCGCCCGCACGGCCTGGCCTCGATCTCATCCTACACTATTGACTTTAACCCCAGCGGCATCCAGCCTTCCGACGAGTCGATCGTCCGCGATCAAGACCGCGGCAACGGCTGGACCGACCGCTACATTCTCGTCGGCCTCGACCGCCAGAACGTCACCGGTGAGTATCTCTCGTCGGTCTCCCAGACGACCGACGAACGGGTCCAGCCTGCCGTCAGGTTCGTGTTTCGCCCGGCTGGCGGCCGTAAGTTCGGACAGTTGACCCGCGAGCACACGCCCGAAGAAGGCGGGGCCTTCCTCTACCGCCTGGCGATCCTGCTCGACGACATGGTTATGTCCGCGCCCGTGATCAAATCAGAAATCCGCGACGAAGGCGTGATCGAAGGCATCCCGCCCAAGGACATTGAGCACACGATCGTCGTGCTCCGCTCTGGCAGCCTGCCGGCCAGCGTCGATCCAGTCCCGCTTCTGGAAGAGAAGGTCGGCCCGACCCTCGGCCGCGACACAATCACCAAGGCGATCTGGGCCATCAGCATCTCGATGATCATCGTGCCGATCTTCATGATGGTCTACTACCGGTTCGCGGGGGTCGTGGCCGTCATCGCCCTGGCCCTGAACATGATCTTGCTCGTCGGTTCCATGGCCTTGATCCACGCCACGTTCACCTTGCCAGGCCTGGCCGGATTGGCGCTAACGATCGGCATGGCAGTCGACGCCAACGTCTTGATCTTTGAACGAATGCGCGAGGAAAAGGAACGCGGGGCCAGCCTGGTCCAGCAAGTCCGCAACGGCTATACCAGGGCCTGGACGACGATCCTTGACTCGAACCTCACGACGATCCTCTCCGGCGTCGTGCTCTACGCCGTCGGCACCGAGGAGATCCGCGGGTTCGCCCTGACCCTGATCATCGGCCTGGTCTGGAACCTGTTCACCGCCGTCTACGTCTCGCGCATTATCTTCGAACTCTGGCTCGACAAGGGCTGGCTCAAGCGTCTGACCATGATGAGAATCATGGACAAGACGAACATCGATTTCGTCGGCCCTCGCAAGATCTTGATGTCCATTTCAGCAGTCGCCATCGTCCTGGGTCTCGGTCTGTTCATTTATCGAGGCCAGTCGATGTTCAATATCGACTTCACCGGCGGCACCTTGGTGACGATCCAGCTCGACGCCGAGGCCCCCGAGGTCAAGGGACTCTCTCCCAGCAACCGCTCGGGCTTCGTCCGCCGCCAGGCCGCCGAAGTCTTGCCCGACGCAACGATCGAGAGCCTCAGCGTCGGCAGCGAAGGCGGCGGCACCCGGTTCAATATCCGGACCACCGAAGAGAACGCCAAGGTCGTCCAGGAGAAAGTCCGGGAGGCGTTCGCCTCAACCCTGTCTCGCCTGACGATGGACGCCGGCAAGCCGGAACCCATTCCCGCCGCGCCCAAACCCACCGAGGCGACCAAAACCGCCAGTGCCGCGCCCCCTGCCACTCGGTTCGCCGGCGGTGAACGCTACCCCTTGACGTTCAACCGCGACTCCGAGCCGTCGAAGGTTCGCGCGGCCCTGACCGACATCCTCCGCGCGGCCAAGATCAGCACGCCGGAAGTTCGGTTTGAGATCGCCCAGGCCAAGGCCTCGGCCAACCTTCCCGCCGACGCGCCCACCAAAAACATGGTCCTGAGCACAAACCTTGATTCCCGGGAGACCCAGAAATTCCTGGCAGACCTCGGCGCTCACCTGCGCGACGACCCGGCCTTCCTTTACGACCGGCTGGAAAACTTCGGCGGAGCCGTCGCTGGCGAAACCCGGACCCTGGCGGTGATCGCCATCGTGGCCAGTTGGTTGATCATGATCGCCTACCTCTGGCTCCGCTTCAAATCGGTCGCTTACGGGTTTGCGGCGGTCCTGGCCCTGGTTCACGACGTGCTCATCACGATGGGTGCCGTGGCCCTGTCGTCGTACAAGATTGACCTGCCGATGATCGCCGCGTTCCTGACCCTGATCGGCTTCTCGGTCAACGACACGATCGTGATCTTTGACCGCATGCGCGAGATCAAGGGCAAGTCGCCAAACTTGTCGCCCGAGCTGATCAATGCGGCCGTGAACCAGACCTTGAGCCGGACGATCCTGACCTCCCTGACCGCCTGGACCGTGGTCGTCATCATGTACCTGTTTGGCGGTGAAGGGCTTCGAGGGTTCTCGTTCTGCCTGGTTGTCGGGTTCCTCAGCGGCACCTACAGCACGATCTACATCGCCAGCCCGATCCTGGTTGACTGGACCCGAGCCCGAGGCCCCAAGGGGTCCAGTAAAGCCAACAAGCCGCTCGTCGCCACCCGAGAACTGTAATCGGGACGACGTCGCCACGTTTGAAATCCCTGTCGGACCCTTTCAAAATCGGCATCGCCCGGTTTTGAAAGGGTCCGATTTCGATTGACGTCCCCGCTCAGAGTCGGTCCCGCAAGACCTGACCGCCGAGCAAGGTGATCGTCTCGCCTTCGGTCTCCAGACGGAGCCCGCCTTGACGGTCGATCCCGCGGCCGGTCCCGACGATGATCCGAGGCCCCAGGTCCACGCGCACCCGACGCCCGATCAACGTATCGAGCTGTGACCATTGCTCGGCCAGAGCCTCGTCGTCGCGGGTCAACGCCTCCAGGGCCGCCGCGAACCGATCAAGGAACGGACCAAGCAGGTCCGACGGACAAAGCGGCGAGGCCCACGGAGGGCGCAGAGCCTCGACCGTCGTGGCCATCAGTCGCACAGCCTCGGGCGCGTTTTCGAGCCTGGTTGAGACGTTCAGGCCGATCCCGATCAAAATCTTCGGACCCGTCGCCGTCTCGATCCGTTCGGGCAAGGTTCCCGCCAGCTTCCGCCCTCCCACCTCCACGTCATTGGGCCAGCGGATTCCCGGGGCCATCCCCTTTGGAATCAAGGGGGAGACCGCGTCCACCAGGGCCACCGCCGAGGCCAACGCCAGCCTGGGGCCATGCTCAGGGCGCAGGCCGACCGTCTCGGGATCAAGCCCGATCGTGATCGCCAGGCTCCCCTCGTCAGACCACCAGGAGTGCGCCCCTCGCCCTCGACCCGCCGTCTGACGATCGGCGCGAACCAGGAGCGGCAACTCAACCCCGCCCCCTTCCAGCAAGCTCCGCGCCAGGTCGCTGGTCGAGCCGACCTCTTCACGCTCAACGATTGTATGGATGAACGATGAATTCACAATTGAATGAATATTATGCGGGGCAGGAACGTCGTGCCTACTCTTTCTTGAGCCTGATCAGCAATTCTCCGGTCTCGACCTGGCGGCTGACGGCGGTGAGGACCTCTTCGACCCGCCCCGGGCGTTCGGCGTAGAGCGTGGTTTCCATCTTCATGGCCTCGATCGTCAAGAGCTTCTGCCCTTTGCGCACGGCGTCGCCAGGGTTGACGCCGATCGTCACGACCAGGCCGGGCAGGGGGGCGGCAATCTGATTCGGGTCGCTCGGGTCGGCCTTGGGAACCTCGCGTACCGAGGAAGCCAGCGAGCGGTCAACCACCACGATCTCACGAGGCTGGCCGTTGAGCTCAAAGAACACGGTGCGCTTGCCGTCGTCGTGCGGGTCGCTCACCGTCAAAAGCTTGACGATCAAGGTCTTACCAGGCTCGATCTCAACGGGGTTCTCAGACTCGGAGTCAGGGCCGAAAAAGAACATCGGCGTCGGCAAGATCGAGGTATCACCATAAGCGCGTTTGTGCGCGGCCAGGTCGGGGAAGACGCGGGGATAGATCAGGTAGCTCAGGGCGTCTCGGATCGTGGCCGGCGCGCCCAGGAAGGCCGACGCCTTCTCCTTGGCCGCGTCCAGGTCGGCCGGGGGCAGGCTCGCCCCCGGGCGGTCGGTCAGGGCGGGTCGCCCTTTGAGGACTCGTTCCTGAAGCGCCTTGGGGAAGCCGCCAGGGGGCTGGCCGAGCCGTCCTTCAAACAGCTCGACGACGCTTTCGGGGAAGGCGAGTTCACGCGCCTGGTCGAGTGTGTCGTTGGGGGTCAGGTTGTTGGCCACCAGGAACAAGGCCATATCGCCGACGACTTTCGAGGTCGGCGTCACCTTGACGATGTCGCCAAATAAGACGTTCACATCGGCATACGCTTTACAAACGTCCGGCCAGCGGGCGGCGAGCCCGAGCCCCTTGGCCTGCTGGAAAAGGTTGCTATACTGACCGCCGGGCATCTCGTAGGCGTACACCTCGGCCGACGACGAATGCAGGCCGCTCTCAAACGGGCCGTACATCGCACGGACCTGCTCCCAGTACCGGCTGATCCTGATCAAGACCTCGGGATCGAGCCCAGAGGCCCTGGGCGTAAACCGGAGCGACTCGACGACCGCGTTGAGGTTCGGTTGCGAGGTCAGGCCCGACATGGCCGCCATCGCCCCGTCGGCGACGTCGAGCCCGACTTCCGCCGCCTCCAAGACGCTCGCCGCTTGCGCGCCGCCGATGTCGTGCGTATGGAAGTGAATCGGCACGCCCACGGCCTCGCGCAGCGCTTTGGTCAAGCGTTGCGCGGCGTAGGGCTTGCACAACCCGGCCATGTCCTTGATGGCGATGATGTTCGCGCCCCGCTGCTCAAGCTCCTTGGCGATCTCGACGTAATATTTGAGATTATATTTGGACCGCGATGGATCAAGAATGTCCCCCGTGTAGCAGATGGCCGCCTCGCAGAGCGCCCCTGACTCGCGGACGGCCTCGATGGCGACCTCCATGTTGTGGACCCAGTTCAAGGAGTCAAACACACGGAACAGGTCGATCCCGGTCGCGGCGGCCTCCTTGACGAACGCGCGCACCACGTTGTCGGGATAGCTGGTGTAGCCGACGGCGTTCGACCCGCGCAAAAGCATCTGGAACAAAATGTTGGGGATCGCCGCGCGCAGCCTGGAAAGGCGGTCCCAGGGGTCTTCCTTGAGGAACCGCATTGAGGCGTCGAAGGTCGCGCCGCCCCACATCTCGATCGAGAAGAGCTGTGGGACCAGATGCGCGTAGGCTCTGGCTACCCGAAGCATGTCCCTGGTGCGCATCCGGGTCGCCAGCAATGACTGGTGGGCGTCTCGGAAGGTGGTGTCGGTCAAGAGCAAAGGGGTCTGCTCGCGGAGCCAGGCGGCGAACTTCTCCGGACCGAGTTTCTGGAAGGTCTGGCGGGTGCCGTCGGGAATCGGGGCCAGGTGGTCGAAGTCGGGGGCTTCGGGCTCGTTGGGGGCGACGTAAGAACCAGGCCGCGCGACCCCGGGGAAGCCGTTGACCGTCACCTCGGCCGCGAAGCTCAAGAGCTTCGTCGCCCGGTCCTGCCGCACCGCGAACTTGAACAGGTCGGGCGTCTGGTCAATGAACCGGGTCGTGCAACGCCCTGCGAGGAAGTCCGGATGGGTAATCACGTTCAAAAGGAACGGAATGTTCGTCTTCACCCCGCGCACCCGGAACTCCTGGAGCGCCCGCTCCATCCGCAGCGCCGCCTCGACGAACCGCCGGCCGTAGGCCGAAACCTTCACCAGCATCGAATCATAAAAGGGCGTGATGATCGCCCCGGTCACGGCCAGGCCGCCGTCAAGCCGCAAACCCAGGCCGCCCGCCGAGCGGTAATGGGTGATCCGCCCATAATCCGGCGTGAACTTGTTCTCGGGGTCCTCGGTCGTGATCCGGCACTGGAACGCATAACCATTGACCTGAACCGAACTTTGGTCGGTAATGCCGATCTCCGGGTCCGACAGCGGGGCCCCCTGGGCAATCAAAATCTGGCTCTTGACCAGATCAATCCCCGTGACCAACTCCGTCACCGTGTGCTCAACCTGAATCCGCGGGTTGACCTCGATAAAGAAGAATTGCCCGCTCTCGACGTCCACCAGGAACTCGACCGTCCCGGCGTTCTCATAATCGACCCGCCGCCCGATCGCCAGGGCCGCGTTGCACAGACCTTCGCGAATCTTGGGATCAAGATTGTACGCCGGCGCAATCTCGATCACCTTCTGATGCCGCCGCTGAATCGAGCAATCACGCTCATACAGATGAACAAGGTTTCCCTGGCTATCACCGAGCAGTTGCACCTCGACATGCTTGGCCCTGGTGACGAACTTCTCCAAGAAGACGTCGGGGCAGCCGAAGGCCGTTTGGGCCTCGCGCCTGGCCTGGTCGATGGCCGCGTCGAGCCCTTCGGCGCTCTCGACGACCCGCATCCCCCGGCCGCCGCCGCCCATCGCGGCCTTGACGATCACCGGATATCCCAAGCCTTCGGCAAGGCGTTGGGTCTCCGGGCCGGCCTCAACCGGTTCCGGGGTCCCGCCCAGGATCGGCACCCCCGCCTCGTGCGCGATCCGACGCGCGGCGACCTTGTCACCCAGGCGGTCGAGCGTCTCAGGCGTTGGGCCGACGAACACGATCCCGGCCGCCGCGCAGGCCCTGGCAAACTCGGCGTTCTCAGAGAGGAACCCGTACCCGGGGTGGATGGCGTCAACCTCCTTGGCCTTGGCCAGGGTGATGATCGCGTCAATATTCAAGTAGCTGCGGATTGGTTCACCCGCCCGGCCAACCTGATACGCCTCGTCGGCCTTGAGCCGGTGCATGGAGAACCGGTCTTCATGCGAGTAGACGGCAACCGTGCGAATCCCCAGCTCATGGGCCGATCGGAAAACGCGGATGGCGATCTCGCCTCGGTTGGCGACCAATAACCTGCGA
>JBDTIR010000336.1:0-3134 GCA_039936275.1 Isosphaeraceae bacterium
CACGAGCTCACCCGTACCCGGGTTCGACTCGTACCAGGCGACCGCTGGATTGCCGTTGAGCTGAACGCTTTGCTCGGGGACGTAGACGATCAGGCCGCTCTGGACCGCCAACTGGATGCGGGCCTTGGCGTCGGCGGAGATGGCGAGCCCGGCCAGCGTCGGGAGCGAGTCCGGCCCGATCTTGACGATCGTGATGCCCTGGTCGGCCGCGGCGCTGAAGACCGTGAACGTGCCCAGCACGGCCGCGCCGACCGGGTTGTCGGGCGTCGGCGCCTGCACGGGGAAGACGGCGCTCTCCAGGTAACTGTCCTGGATACCGCGGGCGGCGTTGTAGTCGATTACGGCCTGGGCGCTCTGTCCGGGGGAGGGGTTCACCGTGATCGAATTTCGACGCAGGTCGATGGAGAACGCAAGCTGCGCCGACGTGCCATCGGCGGAGGGCTGAACCCGGCTCGACACGATGATGATACGCGGCCTCGAGTAGTACGCATCCACGAGCGTTGAAATCGCGTTCTGCCCCGACATCCGGTCGGAGGTGGCCATGAACGTGCCCGCGACCGTCTGGTTGATATTGGCGAGCTGCGATTGAAGGAAATGGCTCTGGGCGTTCGGGTCCGTCTGACCCTGAACGGACGCCTGGGCCTTCTGCACGACCTCTTGCAGGAGGATCAACGGCCCGGGGGCTTGCAGGGAGGGCATGACGTCGATCGTGAACCTGTCGAAGTCGTTAAACGCGGGGAGCCCCCCCGGACTGGCGGTGATGTTCGAGGCCGCCCCGTTTTGCCGGGCGGCGAATCCGATCCGGTCAAGGAGCGTGCGCTCGCTTGTCTCCGGCGGACCTTGCGGGCCGCTCAGCGTGACGTTCAGGAAGACCCCCGTCAGAACCTGACTGCCCAGCGGGAAATTGGTGAGAACCTCCTGATAGGGCGTCCCGTCCATGACTTGGCCGGGGTCCTGCGGGAAGGCCTCGTCCGTCATGACCAGGAAGGGGGTGTAGGTGTTGACCGTCGCGCTGAAGATGAACCCGCTCGCCGTGCTGTTGACGAATTGCCCGAGGTTAAGCGGCCGGCCCACCAGGTCGACGTCGTTGAACGTGAAATCCAGCACGGTCGCCGTCGAGAGCCCGCCTCCGAGGCCGAAAAGCCCCGCGCTGGCTTGCTCGGCAACGAGCTTCACCTCGGTCTTCTCGCGGAGAGAATTGGGGACCTCCGCGAAGGTGCCCGACGGGGCGGTGAACGTCTGGCCGACAGCCCCCCCTGTCAACAAGGGGTCGGCATCCTTGAAGCTGACGCCGGCGTTGAACTGGAACCAGTAGTGCGATTCGGTCTCGGCGAGCAACTGCGGGTCATTCGCCGGGTCGGCCGTCTGGGTGCCGGCGGGGATGTAACCGACCGTCTGGTACGAGGCTGGGAACATCGACAGGATCAACGACTGGGCTTGGCTTTGCGAGAGCGTCCCCTGGACGTACTGCGCGGGGACGCCCGAGGCCCGCATCAGGGCCACGCCCAGGCTGGCGACGTCCAGCGCGTTGCCCGCGCTCGACCAGAGCGTGCCCCGCGCCCCTCGTACCGAGCCGGTGTAGGAGTTGTAGCCGACCTGGGTGTGCAGGTAGTTGAAAATCGCCTGCGGGTCGTAGCTGAGCTTCGCCGCCTCTTCCTGGACGAACGGGTCGGTGGTATTCGCGTCGGGGGTGGAGGCGAGGAGGCTGGGATCACTGACGTTGCCTGTGCGCAACGTCGCGGCGGGTGTGGTGTTCGAGACGGCCCCGGCGTCGAGCGTGGCGAAGACGTGCGCCCCCGCGTCGAGCTGCGTGGTGGACGACCCGGCCAGGTTGACCGTCAGCGTCACGCTCGCGCGGTCGTACCCCTGGATCGTCCCCAGGCTCCAGGCCAGGTTCTGACCGCTGACATCGGGCTGGGGTGAGACGTTCGCCACCGTCACGCCCGGTTCCAGTGTCGTCGTCAACAACACCCCGGTCTCCGGGTCCGCCTGCTCGTTGTAGACAGTGTACGTGACTGTGACCTGGTTGTTCTGGACCTCGCCCACGAAATACGACGGGCTCGGCGTCAACGACGGCGTCGATAGGGTCCGCCCGACCACGATCGAGGCCGGGCCGGACGACCCGACGCCCGAGTCCATCATCGTCCGGTCTTCGAGCGGCTCGAACGTGAGCCGGTACAGCCTGTCGATCAACCGGGGCCTGGAAACGGATCGCCTGCTGACACGGCTTTTGAAGGAAAAGCGTGACATGAGGGACGGCTCCCGCAAAATGACCCCTCGTCCATGAGTTGCGTGTTATGAGCGCCTAAAGTCTGTGTCGTACTAATTGCGTCGATAGAGATCAGAACCAGAGTTAGAATACAATGATTAGGCAAAAAATACAACAATTAAATTCTTGGCCGTCACTGATTTGGGTGGAAATGGACATCGGTATCCTCCGAGGGACGCCGACGTCAGCAGGTTTTGCAGCCAACAGTCGTGGTAGCGGTGCCGGTTTAGGCGCTCGGCGGGACTTCGGCAGAGGTTCCCGCCGGTCTCGCCTTGGCCGACCCGGCAACCTTGGAACCGGGAGGCTTCATGCCCAGCCTCAAGAGTTGGAGCAAGACGAACAGGGCGAGGACCGGCGGAATGATGTAGGCGAGATAGATCGTCCAGCGCACGCCGAAGACAGGGCCAATCAAGGCGATCGGCAAGATCAAGAGGATGCCAACCAGCAAGGCGCAGCCGGTCGCGGTCATGACCGACTTGAAGTTGCCTGCCTCGCTCATCTCCTCATAATCCAGGTCGATCGTCCGCCCTCGTCGCAAGCCGCGACCGACGGCCTCGGTCACTTCCATGGCCCTGGTGCCGTCGAGCAGGTTCGGGTGAAAATCACGGCCGGCGACGGCCTCGGTCAAGGCGTGCAAGATCGCGTCCTTCGGGTTCCAAGGGGCGATCTCGGTGACGACCTCCGCCTCACCGGCCAGTCGGCGAATGAGCCGGCTCTGGCCAAGGAAGGCAGGATCGTACTCCAAGGTCAACGAGCCTTGGGAACCTACGACGACCAAACGGGTGGGCTCGGGCGGCCCGGTCTCCAGGCGAACCTCGGCGGATCGTCCGTTCGACCCCCGCAACTGGACTACCAACCGATCAGT
>JBDTIR010000337.1:0-3213 GCA_039936275.1 Isosphaeraceae bacterium
CCATGATTGACTTGACTCTGCGCGCTTTGCAGGCCGCCGACCGCACGCCGATCGAACGCATTCTGCACGACTCTGGCGTGTTCCGCCTTGAAGAAATCGCGATCGGCCTGGAACTGGTCGACGAGACCTTGCAGCCTGGCCCTTCGACCGATTATCGCTGGTGGATCGCCGACCAAAACGAGTCGGTCGTCGGCTTCGCCTGCTTCGGTCCGGTCCCCTTGACCGAGGGGACGTTTGACCTCTACTGGATCGCCGTTACACCCGAGGCGCGCGGAACAGGGGTCGCCGCCAGGCTCGACGAGGCCGTCACGGCCGACGTCCAGCGCGCGGCTGGACGCTGGCTCCTGGCTGAGACGTCGTCCCTCGTCGCCTACGCACCGGCGCATCGGTTCTATCAACGTCAAGGGTATACGCTCCTGGAGCGGATCGAAGACTTCTACCGCCCCGGAGACGCCCGGCTTACGTTTGGAAAGCGTCTGGATCGCGGATAGAAACGGACAGCGCGGCAACTTCAAAGGTGACTTTCCCAAATGTTCCGGATCAGCCACGTCATCGGTACGCATCGCGATCACGCTCGACGCACTCTGGCGGAAGTCCACGAGCTGTTCGCGGCGGCCTTCCCCGAACTCGCCGAAGACGAAGATTACATCGAGCGCAAACTCGTCAGCCAGACCGCGCGCGGATACCCTTGCGTCCTCCTCGCCGCACACGGCGAAGGCGACCGCGTGATCGGCTTCGCCCTGGCCGACGTCTATGAGTCCATCGGCTACGCTTACCTGGACTTCATCGTCACCAAGGCCAGTCAGCGTGGCCGAGGCTTGGGCGGGGCGCTCTACGAAGCCCTCCGTGAAGATCTAATCGCCCGAGGGGCCTTCGGCCTCTTCCTCGAAGTCCCCACCGACGACCCCGCTCAGGTGAAAAACCTGGCCCACTTGAAGTCAAATAAGGCCAGGCTCAAGTTCTATGAGCGTTACAACGCCTTGCCGATCGTCGGCACCCTCTACGATCAGCCGATCCGCCGAGGCAAACCCGCCGAACCCCGCTTACTCTACGACCCGCTCGCACATAAAGGCGACCTCTCCGGCGACGAACTCCGGGCCGTCATCGAATCGATCCTCACCCTCCGCTACAACTTCGATCCCGACGGAGCCTACGTCAAGAAAGTCCTGGAATCGGTCAAGGACGGCCCGGTCCGGATTCGCAAGCCCCTGTACATCGGCCCCAATGACAAGCCGGCGAAACTCCCCAGACGGCTCCAGCCGCTGAAAGTCTTCTGCTCAGCCGGCCACGCCTTGCACCACGTCAGGGAACGCGGCTACGTTGAGCGACCTGCGCGGGTGGACGTGATCCTCAAGGCACTCGACGCCCTGCCCGACGTCGAACGATTGCCCGTGCGCAACTTCGGTGAAGGCCCCATCCGCGCCGTCCACGACGCTGATTTCGTCAACTATCTCAAGAACATCTGCCAGGACCTGCCTAAAGGGGAAATGCTCTACCCTTACGTCTTTCCGCTCAGACGCCTCGACCGCCCACCCCACGACCGCAGCGTCCGCGCCGGCTATTACTGCATTGACACATTTACACCGTTGAGCCGGGACGCCTACAAGGCGGCTCGATCGGCAGTGAACGTGGCCTTGTCAGGCGCATCGGCCGTGGTCAATGGCGAACCGTTGGTGTACAGCCTGTGCAGGCCGCCAGGGCACCACGCCGAGCGCGACACTTACGGCGGATTCTGCTACTTCTGCAATGGGGCGATCGCTGCGCAGTATTTGCTGGAACGGATGGGGAAAATCGCGATCCTCGACGTCGACTACCACCACGGCAACGGCCCGCAAGACATCTTCTATAACCGTTCCGACGTTTTGACCGTGTCCATCCACGGCCACCCCAGCTTCGCCTACCCGTATTTTACAGGCTTCGCCGACGAGACCGGCGAAGGGGAGGGGGAAGGGTTCAACGTCAACCTCCCCTTGCCCGAGCACGTCGGCGACGACCGCTACCTCGAAGAGTTGGACGAAGCGATCAAGCTGGTCCGCTTGTTCAAGCCCGAGGCCCTGGTCGTCTCGCTCGGCCTGGACATCGCCAAGGCCGACCCGACCGGCACCTGGAGCGTCACTCCTGACGGTCTCTTCGAGATCGGCCGACGGATCGGCGGCCTGAAGTATCCGACCTTGCTGGTTCAAGAAGGCGGGTACAACATCCGTTCGCTCGGCCGCAACGCCGCCAGCATGCTCACCGGCGTCTGCGCCGGGGCCTTGAACCGGCGGAAGACCCGGGGGAAATCATGAGACATCACGGACAAAGATATACCGAACTGTGAATCACTTGACCCGTTCGACGTACTCTCCGCTTCTGGTGTCGATCCTGATCTTCTCACCAGGGCCGACGAACGGCGGCACCATGACCTTCAGGCCCGTTTCCAGAACGGCTTCCTTGTACTGGTTGGTCGCGGTCGCCCCCTTGATCGACGGCGGCGTGTCGGTCACGATCAGATCGATGGAGGCGGGTACTTCGATCGACACGGCCTTGTCGCCAATATACTTGACCATCACCTTGGCGTTGGGCAAGAGATACTTCATCGAGTCGCCGACCAGGTCTTCCGCAAAGTGGAGCTGGTCGAAGGTCTCAACGTCCATGAAGACGTGTTCGTCCGAGGCCGAGTAGAGGTATTCGTACTCTTTCGACTCGACAAACGGGACCTCGAGCTGTTCGTCGGAGCGGAACCGCTTCTCAATCGTTGAGCCGTTGGACATGTTCTTGAGCTTGGCCTGGACGAACGCGCGCAGGTTGCCCGGGGTGCGGTGGGCGAAGTCCACGACAACAAAGTTAATGTTGTCCATCGTGATGACCATGCCCTTACGGATATCGGACGCCTTGATATTCATAACCGTATGCGCTGCCCCTTTTGGTAATGGGTCGATCCGGAGAAGGACGTTTGAAACCAGACTGAAGGAGGGGCCCTTTACGTTTGCGCCGCTCGATCCCCACAACCTACCTAATGCCTTGCGTCCTGACCAGATCACTTGCGTGGACGTTCAAAACGGCTGATTTCGCTCGCGCCTCTTGTCCGCTCTCCCTTTGGGAGAGAGAGACAAATTCCGGTCCGCAACGACGGGGGTTGGTCCGCGTTAGGAACCGGCTGAGGGAAAATCGCCAAAAAAACTGGAGTGAATCGGCTTAATCATGGAAATCGCCAGACCGAACGGTGATAAT
>JBDTIR010000338.1:0-1848 GCA_039936275.1 Isosphaeraceae bacterium
TATCGATCAGGACCGTTTCTCGTTCCGGGGTGACGACCAGGGTAGCCGCGCCGCCGTTGACGTCGATGAAGTAGATATTCATCCCTTGCGACGGAGGCGCATCGGCCCCGCTGAAGGTCAGCAGGGCGGCCAGGGCCAGAGTGAGATGTGGAATTCGGATCATCATAAACGTGTGAACTCCGTTGGATTGGGATTGTCGTGGTTCTGGCGGCAATGATCGGGGTGGGGACGGCCGAATTACGAGCTCTGGCGGAAGCGGTCGAGCAGGTTACGGGTGATCCGCTGCACCCTTGAGTCGGGGCCTTGGGGACTGGTGTAGACTGAGGGGCGGACGTAGCCAGGAGGTTCGGAAAGGCCGTCAGACCACCAGATGGTCGCGGCGTTGAAGACGAGGTTGTTCTTCGGCCCCGGGTAGAGGGTGGCAGTGTAGGTGCCGGGGATCTTGCCGCCGTTGATGGTGGGACCGCTGGCGACGACTTCCAGGCCGGGGATGTCCGCAGGGTCGCCGTGCCATTCCCAACCGACGAGACCGGGGATGCTGTCCCCTTCCTTCATGCCGGTCCCTTCGAAGAGCCAGTGGTCGGGCTTGCGGCAGGTCCAGTCGCCGCCGCCGGTGACGGGGTACTGGCTACGAGCGCCGATGAGGCTCGACTCGTTCGGGCCGTCCTGAGTAAGCAAGGCCATATCGGGAAAGCCTTTCGCCTCGTCGCCGACGCCGCCGAAGAGGCCGACCCGGGTGATCGCCCGGTGAGGACGGCCGTCGCTGGAGGGCAAGAACGGCACCAGCCCGCAAATGCTGTTACCCGAGAAAAACGCCACGTTCAAGCCGTCGGCGACCGCTTGCTTGACGTTGTTGAACATCTCCAACGTCCAGTATTCGTCGTGGCCGACCGACAGCCAACCTTTCGCCCGCATCAAGCCTTTGGGATCGTGATGCGTATCGACGTTGGAGATGTAGGTCAGGTCATACCCATGCTGCTCCATCCAGTAGGCGAGCGGGAATTCCCAGAGCAGGAACTCACCAGAGCCGACCGACAAGGGGGCGTCGAGGATCTGGCAATACTTGCCGTAAGGGCGGTCGTAACTGACCTGGACGTTGGGGCCCCAGTACCAGACCTTCTTGCCGTCGTCGTAGAGCGAGAACTGGCTCGGCCAGCGGTTGTAGGCGTTCCAGGTGTTGTCGGAAACCTGGAACAGGAAGTCGGCCTTGCGGTCGTCGCGCACGACGAAGACAACGTAGCTCTGCAACCCCTCGCGCTCGGCGGTTAGCTTGCCGAGGTAGACGCCGCTGGTCCAGTCTTCCGGGATAGTGATCGTGGTGCAGGGCTCCCAGGCGCATTCGCGGACTCGGTTCTCACCGATCGGTGGATCGGGCTGAACGCCACCAGGGAAGGGGCCGAGGTGGAGCATGTGCCGGCCGCCATGCCCCTGATAGTATCCCATCCGGTAGACGTCCACCACGAACGGCGAGGCCGGGTTGGTGCTGACGTGCAAGGTCAGCGACTCGCCAGGCCGGACGCTGGTCCTTGAGGCGTACCCCTCAATCCAGGGGGAGCGGTACTTGGTCTTGGGGTCGATCCGGACGTTCGTTGTCATCCAATCGCGGGTGCCGGGCTGCTCGTTCTCGCGACGGATGCGGTCGGAGTCGGCGGGGCTGGCCTGACCAGGCGTCGAGGCCAGGGTCGTGGCCAGGCCGGCGGCGGCGGTGGCGCGAAACAGGTCGCGGCGGTTCAGGTCTGATTCAAATGACATGGCGCGAGGTCTCCTTCGGTTCCGTTAACGCGAAATCCGACCCCGCCGATCGTGACTGGATAAGAGCCCCTTGGCAAGGGGGGTGTGCTCAACGAG
>JBDTIR010000339.1:0-16343 GCA_039936275.1 Isosphaeraceae bacterium
CGGCGCGGTCGCGGTCGGCGCCGGTGAACGCCCCTCGGACGTGGCCGAAGAGTTGATTTTCCAGGAGCGTCTCGGGGATCGCGGCGCAATTGACGGCCAGGAACGGCGCGTCGGGGTCAAGCCCTTGCGTGTGCAAGGCGCGGGCGACCAGTTCTTTGCCGGTGCCGGATTCGCCGGTGATGAGCACATTGGAGCGAGTCGGCGCGACCTTGCGAAGCAAGGCGCGAACGCCTTGCATTGCCGGGCTCTGACCAACGAGCGTATCGGCCCCGTCGTGTTCGGCGTGAAGCTGACGGTGCAAGGCCTGGTTTTCCAGAGTCAAGCGGCGGACGCTTAAAAGTCGGTCGATCTTGGCGAGCAACTCATCAAAAATAACCGGCTTCATCAAGTAATCATGCGCCCCTCGCCGAAACGCGGCCACGGCGTTCTCGACGGTGGCGTACGCGGTGATCATCATCACCATCGTGTCAGGATGGACCTGGAGCAGGCGGTCGAGCAATTCCAGGCCGTCGAGCCCAGGCAATTGCACGTCACAGAGCGCGACATCGGGGTCAAGCGTTTCGGCCCTGGCCAGGGCTGTGGCGGCGTCACCCGCGACGGCGACCTCAAAGCCTTCATCTTCAAGGAATTCTTGAAGTGTTGATGCAAGCACGTCCTCGTCATCAACAACGAGGATTCGGCCGCGGCGGTTGGTGGCGGAAGTGGGCATGGGTGGTTCTTCAGGTCGGATCAGCGCATTTGAGGATATTGATCAAGGGTTCGGGTCTGTCAAGGTGGAAATCTCGACAACGGCTGGCTCACTGGTGGATTCAGAATCGATGCGATGGGATTTTACCATTTGAATATTGTCGAGACCTTTTGGTTCGCCGGGCGCGGCTGGCAGACGAACGGTGAACGCCGACCCCTGGTCCGGGGCGGGGTGATAGGTCAGCGTGCCGCCAAGTTCCTCAACAATCTGGCGGCTGACGAACAGGCCCAGGCCGGTGCCTTGCGGCTTGGTGGTGAAGTAGGGTTGAAAGAGGCGGTCAAGGTCGTCCGAGGCGATTCCTCGGCCGTTATCGAGGGCGCGAAGCTCAATCCAGCCGTCCTGGAACCGGCCTTCCAGGTGGATTTTGCCGCCTTTGTCGGTCGCGTCGATGGCGTTGAGCACCAGATTAAAGAGGATCTGGATCAGGCGGTCCCTCGGGGCCCGGATCGGGGGCAAGTCAGCCTGGACGTTGGTCGTGATTCGACGGTCCTTGGTGCGATGATAATACTTGGCGATCCCGAGGGCTTCATTGACGACTTCAGCCAGTCGGATCGGACCTTCGGTCGAGAGAGCGGGTCTGGAAAAATCAATCAGCTCGCGGATGGTCCGCTGGATCCGACCAAGCTGGCGGTGGGCCAGGTCGAGTTTCTCGGCGGTGTAGGGGTCGGGCCCTCGGCGCTGGAGCATCTGGACCAGGGAACTGAGCGCCGCCAGGGGGTTGCCGACTTCGTGCGCGATGCCGGCGGACAGAAGCCAGAAGGCCGCCATCTTTTCCTGGTGGATGACCCTGGCCTGAGAGGCTCGCAAGGCGGCGGAGCGCTCGGCGACCCGGCGCTCGAGTTCGGCGCGGTGGTGTTCCAGGTCGGCGTTGGCCCGTTCCAATCGATCGCTCGTGGCCGTCAAGAGGTTGGCCAGGGCCGAAGTGGCCCAGGTAGCCCAGGCCAGAATGACGAGCGTCAGGGCCAGGCCGTTGAGGTCTGGCCGCGTGGGCGACAAGGCCCAGGTCAAGCCGACCAGACTGAGGCACTGCAAGGCGAAGGCCGTCCAGGCGATCGTCGGCCGGTAGCGAACCGCGCAGCAGATGGCCGAGAGCGAGTAATACCACCGGAAGGGGCTCTCCAGGCCGACGTCATGGAAACAGAGCAAGGCGATGAACGTCGCTTCCATTCCCGAGACGAACAGAGGCCACCGTTTCAGGAAGACCACGCCCATGCGGTAATAGATCGTGTCGAGTGCCGCGTAGCCTGCCCCAAGGGCCAGGATCGCCCGGACGGCCCAGGGGTCGCGCAAGAGTTCAACCCGCGACTGGACCAAGGCGTAACCCACGAAGATGCCAAACCAGCGGATATTGACCACGATCGACTCGGTGGCCAGTTCCCACGCCAAATGTTCATCCGCTTCGTCGTGCATCCCTCGCCCGCCTTCGGTTCACCAACGGTTCTTGCTTCTCGTTGCATTGCTAGTATAACCGGGAATCCAGGCCGGCGAGCCAGGGTCGTTTTCGAACAGCTCCCGGCATGATAGGCTCAACGGTTCGAATCCAACGAGGAGCGGCCAGGGAACAACCAAGGAGCCTTTGACAATGATCGCCAGGAAACATTGGGGAATCGTCTGCCTTGTCGCGAGCGCGATCTGGACCTCCGGGGCCGCCCCCGGACCGATCGTTGGCAAGAGGATGCTCGATCATATCAAGGTGCTTGCCTCTGATGAGTTCGAGGGGCGCGGGCCTGGCACGAAGGGAGAAGACCGCACGGTCGCGTACCTGATCGAGCAATTCCAGCGGATCGGCCTGGAGCCCGGCAATCCGGATGGGACGTTCGTGCAAGAGGTCCCGCTCGTCGGATTCCAGACCAAGGTGACGGGGGCGTTTCGAACTGGCGACAAGACGATCCCTTTGAACAGCCCCGAGGAGTGGGTGGCCGTCTCGCGACGGTTCGTGCCGGACGTGACGATCAAGGATTCCGACGTGGTGTTTGTCGGCTACGGGGTGGTGGCCCCTGAGTTTGGCTGGGACGATTACAAAGACCTCGACGTGCGCGGCAAGACGATCGTGATGCTGGTCAATGACCCGCCCGTTCCTGATCCCGACGACCCGGAGAAGCTCGACCCGAAGGTGTTCCAGGGACAGGCAATGACCTATTATGGACGTTGGACGTATAAATATGAAATCGCCTCGGCGAAAGGCGCTGCGGCGGCCGTCCTGGTGCATGAGACCGGCCCCGCCGGGTATCCGTTTGAGGTGGTCTCCGGCAGTTGGGGACGCGAGAACTTTGACATCCCGGCCGCCGACGGCAACAAAGACCGTGTCGGGATCGAGTCCTGGATCACCCTGGACACCGCCAAACGGCTCTGCGCTCTGGGTGGACAAGACTTCGACGCCTTGAAGCAACAGGCCCTTCGCCGCGATTTCCGGCCGACTCCTTTGAACGCCAGGGCCGACTTCACGGCCAGCAACACGCTTCGCGAGATCAAGTCTAAAAACGTCATTGGTAAGTTAAATGGTTCCGATCTTGATCTCAAGAATGAATTCATTATTTATACGGCCCACTGGGACCATCTAGGGCGTGACGAGTCGCTCGACGGCGACCAGATTTTCAACGGCGCGGCCGACAACGCTTCGGGCGTGGCGATGATGCTCGAGATCGCTGAAGGGTTCCAGGCGCAGCCCGATCCGCCGAAGCGCTCGATCCTCTTCCTGGCCGTGACGGCTGAAGAGAAAGGCTTGCTCGGGGCGAAGTGGTACGCCGGACACCCGCTTTATCCTTTGGAAAAGACCCTGGCGAACATTAACATGGACGTCGTTAACCTCTGGGGCCGCACCCGAGACGTCACCAGCGTCGGCCTGGGATTGTCGACGCTTGACGACATTTTGATTGACGCGGCCAAAGCGCAAGGCCGGACGGTTCAGGCCGACCCTGAGCCCGAGAAAGGGCTCTATTACCGCTCCGACCACTTCGAATTCGCCAAGGTCGGCGTTCCCGCGCTCAACGCCAAAGGGGGAAGCGAATACATCGGTAAGCCCGCTGATTACGGTCGTCAAAAGCGCGACGAATACACCCGGCGCGATTACCACAAAGTCAGTGACGAGGTGAAACCCGATTGGGACCTCTCCGGCGCCGTTGAGGACGCAGAGCTCTTGCTGGAAGTCGGCGACCGCGTGGCCGGGGCCGCAACCTACCCCGAGTGGAAGCCGGGCGCGGAATTCAAGGCGCGTCGCGACGCGATGCTGAGGAAGACGGGACCTTGAGTATGCCGACCATGCCGAAACGATCGAAAAAAAAGGGGACATAGCGGGACGCCTTGTTGCCCGTTATGCTGGCCGCGTCTTTTAGCCTTTTTTGAGGACGCCGCCGCATCCATCGACGTCCCCCGCTCGCGAGGACCGCAACATGCCCTGTTTCACCTTGACCGACGTCGCGCGTGACCTCTGGATTGACAGCTTCGCCGTCCACGCGGCCGACCTTGGCCAGCTTGACGTTCCCCCCTGGTCGGTCACTAAGAGAACCCTGCGCGGCGGTCGTCGCGACGGCGTGGACCTGATCCGGGTCGATAACGGGCGGTTGTCGTTCTCGGTCGTGCCGACCAGGGGCATGGGGCTCTGGCGTGGGCATTACCAGGGGAACCGGCTTGGCTGGCGATCGCCGGTCCTTGACGGCCCGGTCCATCCGAGGCTCGTTAATCAAGAAGGTTGGGGCGGCCTCGGCTGGCTCGACGGGTTCGACGAGTTGATGGTCCGTTGCGGCCTGGGACACAACGGCCCCCCTTACCGCGAGGGCGACCGGACCTACACCCTGCACGGCAAAATCGCCAACCTGCCCGCCCATTTCGTGTCCGTTCAGATCGACGAGGCCCCGCCCCACGCGATCACCATCGAAGGCCAGGTGGACGAGGCCCACCTCTTCGGCGTTCAGATTCGCTTGACGACCAGGATCACCACGTTCCCGGGCGCAAACCGCTTGATTGTACGTGACGAACTGACCCCTTTAGGTGATTCTCCAGGCCAGGCGATGCTCTTGTATCACTGGAACTTCGGCCCACCTTATCTGGACGAAGGCGCGCGATTGGTCGCTCCGATCAAGACCCTGGTCCCCCAGACCGCCACCGCCGCTGAAGGGGTTGGCCGCTTTGACGTTTACGACGCCCCCCAACCCGGCCGCGCCGAGCAGGTCTACCATACCGAACTGCACGGCGAAGGCCCCGACGGCCGGACCCTGGCCATGCTTCGCAACCGCGCCGGCGACCGCGCGGTGGTGCTCCGGTTTTCCAAAGAGCAACTCCCTTGCTTCACCCTCTGGAAGCGCACAGGCGGCCTGAACGAAGGCTACGTCACCGGCCTTGAGCCCGCGACCAACTACCCGAACCCCTCGCCGTTCGAGCGATCCCGGGGCCGGTTCGCGCCCCTCAGCCCTGGCCAGTCCTTCGTTGCCGAGACGACCCTCGAAATCCTCGACACCCCGTCCGCCGTCTCGTCCGTCGAGTCCGAAGTCTTCGCCCTCCAACGCCTCGGCCCGCCCACAATCCACCCCACCCCCGTCGAGCCGTTCGTCCCTGGGCGTGGCTGAGTCGCTGGTTAAAACGCGCAAGCGTGGGTGCATTAAGAAGATGGCAATCGATGAATCAAGACGATGATGCTCGCCCTCTTCATCGAAGTCGTCATCTGAAAAATCTTGAACCGTCGCCGATAATTCGAAGTCCCGATGTTGATCTTTTCCAATGGGTGCTTGTAAACCCTTTGATCTTTGACAATCCGGAACGACCAAGGCTCTGCCGAACGATTCTCCCACTTCGCTCGACCGCACACCGAATCGACTTGCTCCACCATATGCGACCGAACGAACGACCATGCTGCTGCGCAGTACTTTGACCGATGAAAATGCTGGCGTGCAGTCACGCAAACTCGTCGTCGGCACAGGCCGATTAGTTTACCCAGTCCTCTATTTTCTTCCGCCATTTTTCGAGGAACCCGTCTGCCATTTTGGCAGACGCGATGACGTCACGGCTCACTCCGAAGAAGATCCCTCGCTCACGCGTCGGGTTTCGATGCCGGACGCGTGAGTGAGGGTCGTCTATCTTCCGGGATTGCAATCTGGCGCGTGAGCGAGGCCGCCATTTTTCGAGGAACCCGTCTGCCATTTTGGCAGACGCGATGACGTCACGGCTCACTCCGAAGAAGATTCCTCGCTCACGCGTCGGGTTTCGATGCCGGAAGCGTGAGCGACGGGTTCCTTCCTTCGGGAATTGCAACCCGACGCGTGAGCGAGGGATCTTTCTGTCCGCTGGGCCGAACGAATTGCCATGTACCTTTTGTGCACTTGGCCCTATGAAAGATGGTAGCCTCGATTGCTTGCAATAACTTACCCCTCGGCAACAGCTCGCAGGCTACCTAAATTATCCAATATGAAGACTTTCAAAGTAACCCAAGCTCGTCGCGTCGAGCGAACCCGACTGCCAATTTGGCAATCAAGGCGAAGGGCGGCCTGGCGGCCAATAAGTGCTCATGTTCAGGTGCGATTGGCTGGCCCTTGCGCAGTGTTTCGGTGCCTCGCGAGCCGGTTCGCGGTGCACGGGTGTTGGGCGTGGGCAGAGGAACGCCAATCTCGAAAATCCTGGACGTCGGTCTTTTTTAAAATTCAAGACACATTGAATTGACCAGGCGGTCGAGCTCGCCCAGGGTGCGGGCCGAGGCGCCGTGCTGGGCGAGCACGAAGGCGCGGGCGGCGGCGCCTCGGGCGGCGGCGGCCTCGGGGTCGTCCAGGTCGTCGGCAAGGGCTCTGGCCAGGTCGGCGGCGTCGGCCACGAGGCGGGCCCCGTTGTGAGTCAGGAGGCCCTCGACCGCCTCGCGGAAGTTGCTCGTGTACGGGCCGAAGAGCACCGAGGCACCGAAGGCCGCGGGCTCCATCATGTTCTGGCCGCCGCGACCGGGCAGAAGGCTGCCGCCGACGAAGGCCACGTCGGCAAGGCCCCAGACCGCCGAAAGTTCGCCCAGAGTATCGATCAGGATCACCGAAGGCCGACCGCCCACACGCCGAGCGACTTCCCCTTGACTGCGACGGATCACCTGTTCCCCATGGCTTTCGAGCCAGGCACCAACCTTGGCGAACCGCTCGGCGTGGCGAGGCACCACGATCAAACGGAGCCCTGGATGATCGACCAGAGCCGCGCGATAGGCGGCCAGGGCCGCCGCTTCCTCACCCTCCATCGTACTGCCGGCGACAAAGACAAGGTCGGCTGACGAGAGGCCCAGATCGCGCCGTAACGCGACCGTCTCGGGGTGGTTGCGGTCGGTGCGCAGGCCGTCGTACTTGACCGAGCCGGTCACGGACACCCGTTCGGTCGGAACCCCCAGATCCTTGAACCGATCGGCGTACTCGCTGGTCTGTGCCGCCACGGCGTCGAGCCGGCGCAGGGTCGGCCCCAACGGGCCGCGCAAGGCTCGGTAGCCGCGGTGGCTGCGCTGGCTCAACCGGCCGTTGATGATCGCCACCCGCGCCCCGGATCGCCTGGCCGCCCAGATCAGGTTGGGCCAGAGTTCCAGCTCGACCAGGACCAGGACCGTCGGCCGGACCCGCCCCATCGCCCTTCGCGCGGCCCAGCTAAAATCGAGTGGTGCATAGAACGTAATCAGGTCTGGATATAACTGGCGAGCCACCGCCAGGCCGGTCGAGGTTGTGGTCGAGACGACCACGTCCCAACCTTGCCGGCGCTTCTCCAGGTCTTCCAGGATCGGTCCGAGCAGCTTGACCTCGCCGACGCTGACCGCGTGGAACCAGAGGCAAGGCCGCTCGCCGATCCGCCAGGGGGACCGCCCCAGGACCTTCTCCGGCCACCCCTCGCGATACTTGCCCGTTCGCCAGGATCGGCCGATCAACACTGGCGCGGTGACGCACAGGAGCAGGAGGTAAATCAGGTCCAGCACGTAAGGCATTCGGGGAATCCTTTCCCGTTTGACTGCGATTCAGAAGAAGCGGCGTCGGACGGTTCGGCCATCTTGGGACGTTGGCCGATCAACCGCCGAAGCAAAGGATCGGCCGTGGCGGACCCGACCTTTCGCAACCGATGTGCCTACACGCAAGATTAACGGGGTCAGTTTTCCGGAACTCTTGATATTGCTGGGAGTTCCGGCTATCTCTTTAAGATAGGTCGCCAGGAGACCTGCAAAAATGACACACCGGCTCGCAATCCGCCGGCCGAGCGTTGTAAAATATGCACGAGCCGAATCCGCCGTTCACGATCGCGAACCGACCGGCCTGTTTCCGTCGGTTCCTGGAATTTCGCAATTCCAGACGGGACGATCTTGATTACGAGAGGGGCATACCCTCTTGTCAACCGCGTCCATGCCGGATACTACTAGAGTAACACGTCCTTTTTCATCGTTCGATATCCTGTTCTCATAAGGAACCGTTAGACATGACAAAGCGACGAGGCAAACCCCCCGGCTTCACCTTGATCGAGCTGCTGGTCGTGATCGCGATCATCGGCGTTCTGGTCGCTTTGCTCTTGCCTGCGGTACAGGCGGCGCGCGAAGCGGCCAGGCGGTCTCAGTGTACGAACAACCTGAAGCAGATCGGCCTGGCGCTGCACAACTATCACTCGGCCGTTGGCACGTTCCCGCCGCCGAAGATCTATTCCGGCGGTCCCGCTACACTCAACGATTCGCAGGGGAGGGTGCTGAATACCACCGGCTTCACCATGATTTTGAGCTACCTGGATCAGGAGCCGCTGTACAACGCTTACAACTTCAGCCAGGCGTCGTGCCCCGCGCTCAACTCCAGCGGCCCGAACACGATGCTCGTCGGCAATCCCGCCGTCAACACGACCGTTGTTGGCACCTTGGTCTCAATCTTCGCCTGCCCGTCCGACGAGTCGCCCATCGTGTCGACTGTGATGACAGGAGATTCGAACTTTTTTCGGCTGAATGCCCGGGCGGGCAACTACCTCCTCTGTGTCTCTCGGTTCGGTGACTCGTTCAATCCTGCCAGCTCACCGGGCGGGCGTCCCCCACGGAAAGAACGGGGTGCGTTTTATAATGATATCTCGACCCGTCTTGATGATATCAAGGATGGGGCGAGCAACACCTGTCTGGTCGGCGAGAGTCCGCAGGTCCATGCCAATCCGAGTTGGAGCCCGTTTCCGACCGCGGGCGTGTCTAACGCGGTGCATGGGTTGGTTTACCCTCCGGTCCCTGGTCTCTATCCCTCCTTTGCCAACCAGTTGCCCAACGCTACCTATCCGGGCAACCCTGCAAGACTACTCGATATCGGCACGATGGGTAGTCTCCATTCCGGCGGTTTGCAAATGCTGTTCGCTGATGGCAGCGTTAAGTTTCTCAAAAGCAGTATCAACCCCGCGACCTGGTGGGGGATTCAGACGATCACTGGTAGCGAGGTGATCAGTGCGGATAGCTATCAATAAAGGCAAGCCCGTGGCGGCTTCGCTCGGACGACCTTCGTGTTCTTGGTTTCCGGTTTCAGGAACGGTCCTGGTCACGGTTATCGAGAACCTCGTCGGCGAATCGATCAGTGCGAAGGATGCCGGCATGCGGGCCATGGAGCGTGCCTTACTGCCCGAATCATAAAGACAGCAGCTCGTCAATGCAACCAAGGAAGCCGCCAAGCAGACATTCAACGTCGAGGTCAAGGCTGGCGAGCCGATCTACGGGTTCGACGTCAAGTCCGCGCCCAAGTCGCCTTGATCCAGACCGACAGCCTGAACGAATCCAGAACGTCCCCGCCCTGCCGCGTAGTCTGTGGCTCGCGGGGATCTTTTGGTTTCTGAGTTTGGCGTCTTCTACTTCTTTTTAGGCATGGAGGACGGCTAATCACGCCGAATTTCGTTTTATCTTGGCATTTTGTGATTGCAATCCTGGCCTCGTGCAGGTCTCATGGAGAAGAAGGCGGTCTTGGCTCATGGGCACGCACGGCACTCTTTCTTGGAGGACGATCCGATGACGAAGCGGCGAGACTCCTCCCCCGGGTTCACTTTGATCGAGTTGTTGGTTGTGATCTCGATCATCGGCGTCCTGGTTGCCTTGCTCTTGCCCGCCGTGCAGCAGGCTCGTGAAGCGGCCCGACGCGCGCAGTGCTTGAACAACCTGAAGCAGATTGGCCTGGCGCTACACAATTATCACTCAGCCGTTGGTGCGTTCCCTCCGCCTAAAATCTTCGACCATAGTCCTGGCCGAACCGGCGCGCCTGCCCCTAATGACGCCGCCGGCCGTGTTCTGAACACGACCGGGTTCACCTTGCTTCTGGCCCATCTGGAACAAGAACCCTTGTACAACGCCTACAACTTCAGCCAGGCGTCGTGCAATGGTGTCAACTGGAACGGCGGGGCCAACACGACGTTGGTTGGTTCAGCCTGGGTCAACACCACCGTCGTTGGCACCCTGGTCTCGGCGTTTGCCTGCCCGTCCGACAGTCCGCCCGAAGTTGTCACCGACAACGCGAGCCAGCCTTATTCTCGCCAGAACGCCCGACGGAGTAATTACCTGTTCTGCGTCTCCCACTTTCACGACTACTACAATCCAGCCGTCTTCGACTCCAGTGGCGGCCGACCCCCTCGCAAGCAGCAGGGGGCCTTCTTTACGGACATCTCGATCAAGATCGATCAGTTTCGCGACGGTTCGAGTCAGACCTGCATGGTGGGCGAATCGCCTCAACACCATGTCAATTCCCATTACGGTCCCTACTGGGGGGCGGGACCACTCTCGGCCGTGCATGGCGTCGTCCAGCCGCCCGACCCGATCTCTTTCCCCACTTACACCTGGTTCCTCCCCAACGGCGCTTGCACTGGCTGCCCTCCCCGAGCCCAGTATGCCTGGACCATGGGCAGCCGACACCCGGGCGGTTTGAACATGCTGTTCGCCGACGGCAGCGTTCGATTCCTCAAGGACAGCATCAACCCTACGACCTGGTGGTCGCTCCAGACCATCGCCGGCGGAGAAGCGATCAGTGCGGATCAGTTTTAACAACGTGACGACATGAAAGTACTCGAAATAATTGGGTGCGCGGCCGTTCTTGCCGTGTTCCTGTTGCTTGGCTGTGGCTCGGGTCCGACCTTGATCCCGGTCGAAGGGGTCCTCACGTCCAACGGCGATCCGATCGAGGCCAAGGTGAGCTTCGTCCCCGATCCTATGAACCCGGAATTGACCGAAGGGTGGGCCACTTCGGGCAGCGACGGCCGCTACGCGCTCCGCTGTGTTCACGGTGCCGGCGTGGCCGAGGGGACGTACGTCGTTCGGATTAAACCCATCGTTTCCGCTTCAGCCAATCTAGGTGAGGTTGATCCCGCGATGGCCACGTTCGGGCAAGCGGTTGGCCACGGCTCAGGCGATGCGGACACCGGAACCGAGCGGACCTTTATGGACGAGGTGGGGCCCCAATCAACCGTCTTGAATTTCGACCTCAAACCCGAGTCCGCGAACTGACCACCTTGGCGCGGCTCGTTTGGTTCAACCTTTCTTGCGCTCCGGCAGCTTCAAACCCATGGCCTTCATAAGCATTTGTAAGTCGCCCCATGTCTCTTTTTTGGCGTTGGGAGTACGGAGCAAGTAAGAAGGGTGATATGTGACGATCGTTGCGATCCCACGATAGCGGTGCCACTTGCCGCGGAGTCGGGTCACTCCCAGCGAGGTTTGAAGCAGGGTCTTCGCGGCAGGTGAACCGAGCAGGCAGAGAAATTCAGGTCGGATGATCGCGATTTGCCGCTCCAGGAACGGCAGGCAGTTGGCGGCCTCTTCGGTCGAGGGGTCACGGTTGCCTGGAGGGCGACATTTGAGGATATTGGCGATATAAACGTCCTCTCGCGCCAGGCCCATTCCTTTCGTAATCATATCGGTCAGTAAAATGCCCGCATTGCCGACGAAGGGGCGTCCGGTGTGGTCTTCGGTCTCGCCGGGGGCCTCGCCGATGAACATCAAGCGGGCGGTCGGGCTCCCTTCGCCAAAAACGGTCTGAGTACGGGTCGAGGCCAATAAGGGGCATTTGGTACACGCGGCGACTTCGGCCGCCAGGGCCGCAAGCCGTGCCGGCCGCTCCGCAGGCGCGATGACGGGCCCAGGCAGTTCAGGCTCGCTGAACAACGAGGCGGGTGCGTTGCGGATCGTTGGAGAGGGCGGCTCCACTGGACGTCGCGACGGCGCTGGTTCCCGGGCGGCGTTGAGGACGGGCGTCGATACCGGAGGTTCCAGCAGTGCCGCCCCTCGTTTCGGCAAGGCGGGTGGACTGGGAATCCGGTCCAGGCCCGCACGGCCCAGGGCTTCGAGCCGCTGGCGCACCTGGCGGATCAAGTCCCGCCGCTCTCCGTCCGTGGAGTCTGTCACCGTCGATCCTCCGTTTTCTTCGAACCGCGAAACCAAAGGTGAATGATCATGCCGCGCCTGGCTGATCAGACGTTCGACGCTGATGGGTTGGATTGCATCTCGGGTTCTTCGACCAGGGGGCCGTGTGCCCTGACCGTGATGAGCCGGGCCCCTCGGTCGTAGGTCAGATACGACCAGGCCCACTCGATCATCACCACCAGGCGGTTCCGGAAGCCGATCAAAAAGAAGGCGTGAACGAACAGCCAGGCAAGCCAGGCCAGAACGCCCGAGAACTGGAACCGGCCGACATGCGCCACAGCCGCCGCTCGACCGATCGTGGCGAGCATCCCCTTGTTCACATATTGGAACGGTTTGCGAGGCTGTCCGCGCAGGCGGCGAACCAGGTCCCGAGCGACAAACTGACCCATCTGGATGGCCGCAGGCGCCACGCCTGGCACAGGCGTGCCATCTTGTTCTAGATGAGCCAGGTCGCCGATGATGTATAGGTCGTCCCTGCCAGGTAAGAGCAGGTCCGCCCCGACGTTGACGCGGCCGGCGCGATCGAGCGGCACGCCCAGCGACCGGGCCAGAGGTGAGGCGGCGACCCCGGCCGCCCAGAGTACCGTGTGGGCCCTGATTCGCTCCGATCCGATCGAGACCCCATCGGCGTCGATACCGGTCACCATGGTGCCAGTGCGGACCTCGACGTTCAGGGCTTCCAGTTGCCGTTGCGCACTGGCCGAAAGGGCTTCGGAATAGGCCGAGAGCACGCGCGGCATCCCTTCCAGCAGCAGGACGCGCGTTTCTTTGGGGTCGATCCGGCGAAAGTCGCGCGACAGGGTTTTGTGGGCCACCTCGGTGAGCGTGCCTGCCAGCTCGACCCCGGTCGGCCCGGCACCGACGATCACGAACGTCATCCAGGCCCGACGATGCGCCTCGTCCGGTTCGCGCTCGGCCACCTCAAACGCCAAGAGGATGCGGTGACGGATCTCCAACGCATCCTCTAAACTCTTCAGGCCAGGGGCGAACGGTTCCCAATCGTCGTGACCAAAATACGAATGCGTCGCGCCCGTGGCAAGGATCAAGACGTCGTAAGGGACCTCGCCGTCGGCCAGGATCACCCGCTTGCCAGCGACATCGATCGAGGTCACGTCGGCCAGGATCACGTCCACATTTGTCTGGTTGCGCAAAACGCGACGGATTGGCGAGGCGATGTGGCTGGGGCCCAGTGCGGCGGTCGCCACCTGGTACAGTAATGGTTGAAATAAGTGGTGATTCGAACGATCCACCACGGTAATCTGAACCGGCGCGCGTGCCAGGGCCTTCGTCGCGCTCAGGCCGCCGAACCCGGCGCCAAGGATCACGACGCGGGGTTTTTGACCATTCGAGGTCCAGGGCCGAGGTTCCCCGCGAAGGGTGTCGTCGTCGGCCAGTGCGTTTAATGTTGCCATGCGTCGCATTGTAGCCATTGGTGACTGGGTTTGCCGAGAGGTTTCCTGTCCTGGCGGCTCTTCGTGTGTTCCACCAGGGTCGGAAGGCAACGGCCCTTTGGGGAAATCGCGTTCAAGGCTGAGGAACAAGACGGGTAGGGGGGGCCTGGGGACGCGGTCCCCGGGCCAGCCAGCGCCGCCAGGCGGTTTGATCGTAGCCGAAGTTCAGGCCGGTGAGCTTGACCAGAGCTTCGAGGACTTCGGGGTTATTGAAGAACGTCGAGACGACCTGCGGCATCGGCGGACCCGGGGTGACGCCTGCGGCCATCCCGCTTCTGGACGCCAGGCCGCCGGGCATCATATCAATGGCGTAGGTGGAGGTTCCACCATAAGCGACCGCCCCGGGGGCGACGACCGGGCCGGTCAAGACCCCGATCGGGGCAAAGGGGGGAACGCCGCGAGGCATGGACGGGAGCGAGGCGAAGCCGCCGCCATTGCTCGCCGACGGCACCCAGACAACCTGTCGTTTGACCTGAACCAGGACGGGAATCAGCTTCGGCACGGCCGTGTTGACGTTTAACGCCGCCAAGGCCCAGGCGGCGCGGCCAACGACCGTCGAGTTCCCTGACCTCAACGCCCGGATCAAGGTTGCGACGGTCCCCGGATCGCGTCGATGGGCCAACTCATCGAGTGCGGCACCCCGAAGATTGACCTCCGGTTCGTTCAGCAGACGTGCGATCAGGGCCGCCCCGGCCTCGGGCCCCGGAATACCGCCGAGAACCTGATCGAGCAGTCGCCGGATCGATTCCGATTCGCGTCCAAACGCCTGGACCAACGGCCGGACGGCGGCCGGATCGCGAATCCCGACCAGTTGGGTTTCCGCCTCGACTCGCTTCTCGTTCGTCCCGAAGATGAGCGTCTGATGAAGGATCTTGATCCGCCTGCTCCAGGACGCTCGCGCCGCAGTCGCGGCGACCTTGCCGTCGATCTCGTCTTTCTCTTGCTTTGAAATCCAGCGCCCACCGAACTTGATCAATCCCTGAGCTTCCTTCAGCTCGTCGCGAGTCAGCCAGCGGTCGCCGTGGAGCACACGGCCCAGCTTCTTCTGGCTCGGCCCGAAGGAGGGATCAAGCGCGACGGCCCGACGGTCGTGGATCTCGGCCAGGCCGGTCAGCTTCCTTGACTCACACCAGCGAGCAAACTCATACTGTGCCTCGGCCGTCTCCTTGACCTGATCGCACCGACGGAAGTATTCGTTCAAGGGGCCTGGTTCGGCGACAACCTTGACGACCTGCTCCTTGGGGAAGGCAATTGGCTTCGAGGCTGTCGCGGTCTGAACCATCACCTGATCGGGATGATCGGGGTCCGGCACGACCACCCCGGGGATCTCGGTCCCACCGCGCAAGACGATCCGATCGGCCCTTGCCTCGGGCGCGAGAACCAGGCCCAAGACCAACGCGATCTTCGTTCCGCTTCGGACGAACTCGAATCCGATCGACAACGACATGAGTCCGTCCTTCTTCTCCAGAAGATCGAGGATCTTGGAGGTTGCCCCATTACCTATAAATTTTAGGCAAAGCGGCCCTGGTTCCGCAATCCATCGACCCGCCGCCGGCTCATTTGGTAAACTGGCCGATTAGGGACGGATGCTTAAGCTACAGAAAGTAAACTCATGAATGACGACGTGAATGCCCATCGAGCCCAAGCGCTCAAGGTCTTGAACCTTGCGGTCCTGACCGTCTCGGACACCCGGACGCTTGAGACCGATCACTCCGGCGCCTTGATCGTGACCTTAAGCGAGGCCGCCGGGCATCAGGTCGCGGAGCGTGCGATCGTCCCTGACGAACCCGGGCAGATGCGCCCTTTGCTGGAAGATTGGGGACGTCGGCCTGACCTGCACGCCGTGCTTATCACCGGAGGGACCGGCGTCAGTCCGCGCGACCAGACGTTCGAAACCGTCTCAGCCCTCTTGACCAAAGTCTTACCTGGCTATGGCGAACTGTTCCGTATGCTTAGCCACGCCGAGATCGGCCCCGCGTCGATCCTGAGCCGAGCCGTCGGCGGCCTGATGGGTCCATTGGTCGTCCTGGTCATGCCAGGCTCTCGCGCGGCGGTGCAACTGGCGATGGAACAGATCATCCTGCCCGAACTGCCGCATCTCGTCAGAGAGGCTCGCAAAGTTTGAGAATCAATCGATCTGCCGCTGTGATTTCCAGGCATAAAGCGCAACGGCCGTCGCGGTCGCGGCGTTGAGCGATTCGACCCCCTCGGCGATCGGAATGCGCAGGCGGGGTTGTTGGCGGAGGTGATCGGGCAGACCCGGGCCTTCGAGTCCGGGGATCAAACCGAAGCGGTCGGGGAACCTGATCGAGCCCAGGTCGTCGCCGTCGGCCGAGAGCGGCCAAAGAGGGGCCTGGTTCGAGGTCAGGTCGTGGATCGAAGGGCCCTGAAACAGCGGTACCTGGAAGACTGCCGGGCCGGCGGCTCGAATGGCTTTGGGGTGGAACGGGTGGGCCGCCTCGCGGAGCAAGACAACCCTGGCGACCTGAAACGCCGCCGCCGACCGTAAGGCGGCCCCGACGTTCTCAGGGTCCTGAAACGGCAAAAATAAGGTGCAACCCTCTGGCCAGGGGGTCTCGTCTGACCACTCGGGAATCTCGGGGACCTCGACCATGAGCAAAGGGGCGTGCGTGCCTGCCGTGTCGAGTTCCTTGAACAAAGGGCCCGCCAGGCGCAGCCAGGTCAGGCGGTTGGCGGTCTCAGCAGGCGGCGGTGGGCCGTCGATCGGGGTCAACCACGACACAACCTGTTCGGGGAACCTCGTCAGGACTTCCGCGATCAGGCGAGGCCCGGCGATGAGCGCCTG